>CAYIQI010000010.1:0-10810 GCA_964365545.1 uncultured Candidatus Saccharibacteria bacterium | reverse complement strand
CAATCAACGCATCAATGAGCCGCATTGCTTTGCCGAACTTATCCTGCGGCGTGTCGTTGAGCGCAATATAATTGCCGAGCGACTTTGACATCTTCGCCCCGCCGTCAAGACCCGGCAGTATCTTGAGTGTCATAACCGCCTGCGGATGCTGACCAAACCGCTCCTGAAAAAATCTGCCGAAGTGCTCGTTGAACAACTGATCCGAGCCGATAATCGTCATATCGCTTTTAATCGCCACTGAATCATATCCCTGCAAAATCGGGTAGAGCAATTCCGTCATCGCGATTTCTTTGCCGGATTTCATCCGCTCCTGAAACATATCCCGTTCTATGAGGCGCGCGTGCGTCACCATGGCGCACAGATTCAGAAAATCCCCGGTACGCATTTTTCCGTGCCACTCGGCATTGCTCCGAAATTCAAAATGCGCGGCATCGGTGCGTAATATCATACCGAGTTGTTTTTTGATCGCTGTGGCGTTGCGCCGGATGACGGCGCTCGCCAATATCGGCCGCGCCGCGTCCCGTCCGGTCGGATCGCCAATGCGCGTGGTAAACTCGCCCAGTATGATTACGGCTTTATGACCCGCATCTTGCAGGGCGCGGATCTTCCACAAGGGTACGGCGTGGCCGATATGCAAGTCGGGACTCGTCGCGTCAATACCGAGTTTGACGCGCAGTTTTTTACCGGATGCCAAAAGACGCTCCGTCTCCTCGCGCGTGATGATATCCTCCACCCCGCGGGTGAGTATTTCAGACACCAAAGAAACTGATTGACTTTTTTTTGATCTGATCATAATAAATTTCTCAACTCTTCAACGCTTATACCGATATCATTGAGAACTCCCTGAAGCATCTTCTTCTTTATGTCTTTGCCGTGATGTATCGGCACGGTTGTCCTGCGTCCATCCGCATGCTTATACTGCGCGTGACTACCGACCTGATGCCACCTGAAAAATCCGAGTTTTTCCAGAACTCGGACTAGATTTTTTGTTTTTACCATCGGCATCCGCGGCATACATCAATGGGCTGCGGACAACTCTCGTAGAGAGAAGGATTGGAGCGTTTCAAATGCCTCTGCTTCTTGCGGTATTGCCTCGTCGTCTTTCAAGAGTCCTTGCACATGACAACGGATTGCCTCTTTGAGATTTTTATTCACCTCCTCAAGAGTATCCCCGAATGTATGCACCCCTTTCAGGATAGGCACAAACCCGTGGTATCCCTTTGGCTTCTCTTGTTCAATGATAACCCGAAATGTGTACGCATTCATATTGCCATGCTAAACCCGCCATGTGCCGCTGTCAACCGCCGTGTTCACCCATTAATTAAAAATTAATCCCCCAATATCTCCAGTATCCTTGACTTCACACTACCGATCGTATATGATACCTATATGAGAAGAAGCCATACTCTATAAATATGCTGACAAAAATACGCGTGCCGCTACATTATGAATATCCTCTTCTGACCGGTAAAGAGCGTCTTTCTGTATGGCGCAGAGCCCAGGGCGTATGGAAACAACACACCGGGGATGCGTTGCGGGAATTAAAAAAGATGCGCGGCGAGTGGGAGCGAAAATTACCCTTCGTGTCATAATTTTGTGTACACCTTTGATACCAATGTCATCATCTATTATTTGAATCGAGACAGCCGTGTCGTGCCCATTATTGATGAAATCTTTGAACAGAACTCCCCCGTCTATATCTCCACCGTCAGCGAAATCGAACTCTTCGGGTTTTCCCGTCTTACCGACGAGGAGGCGATTGAGATCGACCGCATATTGCAGACAGTTTCACTTATTCCTTTGGATTCGCGTATTGCACGCCTTGCTGCGGCTCTACGGAGAAACCACAAACTCAAAATCGCAGACAGCGCTATCGCGGCAACTGCGCTTTTCACCGGTAGCACACTCCTCACCCGCAATAGAAAGGACTTCAAGCGGATCACTGAACTCAAACTCCAGAGCGCATAAATAATACTGCGCGCGGATTCAACAATGCAACACCCTTTCACTATCGCACAACCCTCTGGTTGTGCGATTTGACATATCTACGCCCCCACTCCCGCAATAACGCCTCACCCCCACAATCGAGCCGCCCTTTTTTGTTGTATTTCCTGCTCAATTTCGTGTATTGACTTTTTATAGCGCGCGGTGTATAATACATATATGTTCATTGATAATTGCATAATAAGCTATACCTCAAACAAAGTCATCGGAGGACTTGACCATGGGACAACAGCGGCAACGCAGAAGACCTATCGTGGAGCGTGTTGCAAATACATCTATCGGCAGGTTTGCCGAGGGTGTACACAAAAACACGATCAGCTCCTGGCCCTTCGGGGTCAGGATGACCATTGCGGTGTTGTGGGATTTTTTGGTGGATACGCCGCTTCGAATTGTGGCGTGGTTTATACCGCTCCCGTTTGTCGTTGAAGTGATCCGCTTTCCCTTGGACGTCATACTCGCTTTGGGCGCGCTGATGTTATGGGGTAGTCCGGGATTGCTTCAGACCGGGGGTATTGTCCTTGGTTTTATCCCTATTGTAGGGAGAGCCATTGATCTGCTCCCTATACTCACGATTGCCGGCTTTATTGCCAGGCGGCGGGGGCATGAGAATATGGCACAACAAAACGAGACGCCGGAGGCATCTCAAATCTCGCTGGAGGATAGCACAATGATCGTAGTGCCGTTTCTGACTGGATTGGTCGGGTTAGTTCTCGGGTTGATTCTGTGGTGGAATGGAGCGATTGATTTTACGTCAATCATCTGGGTCACCCTGTGTCCTGCAGGAGCCGCATTTATGTTGCGGCTCGCGCGTATGGTTCCAATTCCGCGACAACTCCTCATAAGCGTCGGTGTCATAGCTGGAGCACTACTCTTGCTTGACACCATCGTACTGGGTTTTTTTGGGATTTGGTGGACTCCGGAAAGCTATCGCAGGGTAGCTTGGCAGGAGCTCCAAAAAGAAACTTCCTTCGCCTTGCTTGTCAAAACCGCGAAAGCCGCAGACAGCGTGGGCAAGGCCATCAATGCAAAAGATCTCGCTGGAGCGGGCGGATCGTTGGCTACACAAGCAAGAAATCGTCTTGCTGACTTCTTGGAAGGCAAGAAGTCACAGGAACATGAGGAAGAGCCGCCGGAGATGCTGGCTGGTAGCGAAGACGAGGAATCGTCTAAATCTCGCCGCATAGCCGGCTGGCTTGGCCAATTGGTCAGGTCTGAACCTCCTAAAAAGGATGTAAAGTCCGCAGAGCAAAAGGCGGATCTAACCGCGATCCAGAAAGACGCGGCACGCCTTGGATTTGGGCATATGCAATCCCGACTCTATGCTTCTGATACTGTGCTTGAAAAAGCGCAGGAGATCAGGAGTACCACGACCTCATGGTTGTGGACTGCGGCAATGTGGCTTGCAGGGATTCTCGGATTTGTCGTGATCTTCGGATTATTGCAAAACCAAGAACAAAACCGCGAACGCATTGAGCCGGAAATCCCTTTCTGAAAAGGAAAGTATAATGGCTGACCGTAATCAGAGAAACAGGCCAGAACCGTATCCGTGTCCATTTGGATGTGGCGTAGAAGTGCCGGATGATGCGCGCTTCTGCCCCAATTGTAAAAAGCAGGTGGTGGAGCACTGTATTGATTGTGGCCGCAGAATTAAACGGCCGCGCGGAGACAAAGCGTGCCCAGGATGCGGCGCGTTGCCGATAACTGTAGTAGGGACCGCAACGCCTGTGGCGCAATCCACAAACAAATGTAAGTTCTGCGGGGCCGCACACGATGCGAATGCAACTCGGTGCCCGCAGTGCAACAGCTTCACGAAATCTTTCAAGCGGCTCTGCACGAGCTGCAAAAAGGAAGTGGGGCTCACGGACAACGACTGCAAGCACTGCGGCGTCCACTTCACCTATTCCCTGGATGACGGACACAAGATCTTCCGGCACATTCAGTGCCGGAAGTGCAGCCGTCCTCCTGTGGAATACGATGATTGGATGGTGCTGCGAAGCATCCCGTTTGTGTTCCAAACCGAAGCGGGCGTCAAAATCGCAGCACTGCAATCACATCCGCAAGGCGAGGACATTATCCGGCATTACTTCGGAGAAGATGACCTTGCGACATGGCGTAGCGGCAATGACCAGGAGCCGTGGGATTTTCCCACGAACAGACAGCTGATTGAGTTTCTCAATAACTTCGCTTGTCTTTGCAAGCAGAAGGACTGGAAACTCGCCCGTCTGCACGGCGCATGGAAACATGCGCAACCCCATGTGCAGACCGGAAGCAAAGCCGCCGGGTCATTCCTGGTAGAAGCTCTGAAACAAATGGCAAAAGCGCTGGGGCTCATGCGATAGGAGGATAGAAAATGGGCGCTCATGGGATAATCGTCGGGATTCTATTATTTATGGTTTTTGGCGGATCGCTCAAGGCAGAGGTTGCCAAAGGATTGGCGTACCTCTGGCCAGCATTGCCCTGGCTCATAGGGCTCTACTTGATCAGCGGCACTACAGGCAACGCGGTCAACGCTGCGACCGGCTGGATTGCCCGCCTAATCAACAAGGTCTCTGCTTTTGTGTACGGCGTGGGCTTCATTGCTTTTGTTGTACCCGTGATGATCGCAGACACCTACCTCCTGGGCCCACTTGCGATGTTTGCCTGGAAGCACATGGAGATCCAGGTTCTCTTGGTGATTGCTTCAGGGTTTGGCTTCTGGTACGTGACCGAAACGCCGATCGCCATACCGAAGAAATACATGGTCGCTGCGGTCGTGAGCGGCGTGGCGATCATAGTACTGGGCTATGTAGCCCAGTTCATGTTCAACACTCACTTCGTGAATTTCAAGCCGCAAAGCGGCATCTTCTACGCTGACCCGTTTGAGAGCATAGAAGTAAAGGGTGGAGACCATATCCGGTTCATCGGGCACGGCTATACCGTAACCCCCACAATTACCAAGGGTAAAAAAGTAAACAGCGTGCTCGCCCCGGATGGCAATCTCACGAAACTCGTGAGCGTGCCTGCAGGAGCGCCAAGGCGTCCGGAAGGACAGCTACAGTTCACGCTCACAGAAGAAAACGGTACCTTGTGGGATTTCCGAGTCAAAAGTTTAGAGGTGGGACCAACAAAAATCCTCGGCTTTCTTGATTTTCGGGATCTCGTAGACGCTGGGTACTACATCAGCGGAGAGGCATACATCCCCAAGGACTTCCCTACCGGAAAACTTGGCGTGGAGTTCTTTAACATCTCTCCTACCAAGGGAGGGCTCCGACTCACACTGATCGTGAACGCCGGAGAAACGGGCCTGGCAAAGGCGGCAAACCGTTTCCTTTTTCTGGAAGGAGATCCGACACCAACAAAAAACGAGTGGAGGATCTTCTACCACATCATTGGCTTGATCGCGATCGCCGCGCTCTTGATCGGGGGCCCGGTATCGGCGTACCGATCGCCACAGGGTGTATTTTTCCATCTCCCCACGATTGCGCTTTGGCTCTTGGTATCTACGGGCGCATTTTTCCTCGGAGATTTGTTATTCTTTGGGGGTATGGGGCCTACATCCACATGGCGCTCTTTTACTGGATGGTGGAAAACATAGTTCTTTCTCGAAGAGGAGGATGCAGTTAAAGTAAAGGCCGGGGCAAGACCACTTGTCTCCCGGCCTTTAGTATTGTATGGTGGAACTATTATGGCTGAATCAAGACACGGAGGATTTTTTGGCCGCACAGAAGACCCGCGAGGACCGGGCGGATTTTTTGGGCATCCTGAAGCGGTTGCCGAAGGATGGACTCGCCGGAAAGAAACCGCGAAAAATCTCGGCGCGGCGACTTTTTTTGTTGGGGGCGCTGGCGCGATTGGCGCGGGCGTATTGTTGGGCGAGGCACTCAAGCTTGCGATGAAGGTGGATTTTGACGCACATGGTATTAATGCGGCAAATGAAGATGCCACGAAGATGTTTTCCAAAGGATACGACTGGGCATACGGCGGCAAAAAAGCCGCATAGAAAAATGAAGATGGCGGCTATGGAGCCGGAATACTATGTCCCTTATTCGCACGAATAAGGGACATAGGGAAGAAAGAAATAATACTCTGGATTCCCGTTTGCACGGGAATGACAAATATGATAAAAATGCGGCTCGTTAATTTTTTTAAGTTTATGACTGATTCACCGACACAAAACTATAACCTCCTTTCGCTTTTTGGGATGGATAGCACGTCCGAAGAGGAGAAAGAGGAGTTTCTCTCGGCTGCCTCGCAGGCCGTGCTCACTGCCGTGGTCGGGCGCATTGAGAATAAACTTCCCGCGGATAAAGCCGAGGAATTCCATCGGCTGTTTGAGGCTAATGCCCCGGACGAGGAGAAAGCCGCGTTTTTTACGGCCTACATCCCTGATTTCAAAGATCTCCTCATGGAGGAACTCGCACGCTTTAACCGCGAGGCGATCGCACGCGGCGCTAGTCAGAAAAAAACATGAGGCGCCCCTCATTTTCACGCACCCATCGCGCCAAATCCCGCACGCGGGCATTTTTTATTTTGATGGTTTTTTTCGGACTTATCTTTGTCGGAGGAGCGACAGCCGTGTATTCGCTCGTGCGCGATATGCCCAACCCCCGCCGCACGAGCGAGCGCGCGGTGGCGGAATCCACTCGTATCTATGACCGCACCGGCGCAGTCATACTCTACGAAATCCACGGCGACCAGCGCCGCACTGTTATTCCCTTTGATACTATTCCCGATTCAGTCAAACACGCCACGCTCGCGGCGGAAGACATCAATTTCTACCGCCACGCCGGACTGGACTGGCGCGGCATTGCCCGCGCCATCGTAACAAACATCATTCACGGCAATTTCTCACAAGGCGGCTCCACGATCACCCAGCAGTTCGTCAAAAACTCACTCTTGAGCCCGGAGAAAACCGTCATAAGGAAAATCCGCGAGCAGATCCTCGCGCTGCTACTGGAACGCAATTACTCCAAAGACGAAATCTTTGGTTTCTACTTGAATCAAATCCCGTACGGCGCCAATGCATATGGCATCAACGCCGCCGCCGAACTTTATTTTAATAAAGAGCCACGGGGCCTCACTCTTGCCCAATCCGCGGCGCTCGCATCCCTTCCTAAAGCGCCGACCTATTATTCGCCCTACGGACCGCATAAAAAAGAATTGCTTAGCCGCAAGGACCGGGTGTTGGACCGCATGGCGGATGCGGGCCTGGTCGCAAGGCCCGACGCGGATGCGGCAAAGGCAGAGGCGCTTGCCTTTGCCCCGCCGCGCGAAGCGATCCGCGCGCCGCACTTCGTGGAGTATGTCCGCGACTATCTCAATAAAAAATATGGCGAGCAGTTCGTGGAGCAAGGAGGGCTAAAAGTGACGACCACGCTGGACTGGACACTCCAGGAGCAGGCGGAAAAAATAGTCCGCGAAGGTGCTGAAGCAAATGAGAAACTGGTGCGCGCATCCAACGCGGCGCTCGTTGCGATTGACCCTCGATCCGGCGACATCCTCACAATGGTGGGCTCGCGCGACTATCTTGCCCAACCGCTCCCGGAAGGATGCGCCGCCGGCATAACCTGCGCGTTTGATCCGTATGTGAATATCGCAACTGCCCAGCGCCAACCGGGCTCGGCGTTCAAGCCGTTTGTCTACGCGACTGCGTTCAAAAAGGGCTACACGCCGGAGACCGTGCTGTTTGATGTCGCGACGGAATTCAATCCTCTGTGTAACCCAGACGGCAGCCCCGGCCCCGCAGTGCGCGACCCTAAGACATGCTACCACCCGCAGGATTACGACGGCACATTCCGCGGTCCGGTAAGTATGCGCCAAGCTATTGCCCAATCCCTGAATGTGCCGTCAGTCAAAATCCTCTACCTCGCCGGCATTCCCGACTCAATCGCAACCGCACAAGATATGGGCATCACAACGCTCACCGAGCCCGACCGCTACGGCCTCTCATTGGTCTTGGGCGGGGCTGAAGTAACACTCCTGGATATCACCGCGGCGTACGGCATTTTTGCCGCAGAGGGCATCCGGCGCCCTACCGCCGCGGTCCTCAAAGTAGAGGGCTCCAACGGCGCAGTATTAGAAGAAAAAAAGGATACGGCAACGCCGGTGCTGGACACCGAGGTAAGCCGCATCATCAACGATCTGCTCTCCGACAACGAAGCCCGGGTGCCGGTGTTCAGCCCGCACAGTTCGCTCTATTTTTCGGATTATAAAGTCGCGGCTAAAACCGGCACGACGCAGGATTATCGCGACGCGTGGACTATCGGCTACACGCCGTCGCTCGCCGCGGGTGTGTGGGTCGGCAATAATAATAATGCCGCCATGAACCAAAAAGGCCTTTCAGTGATGGTCGCCGGGCCCCTGTGGCATAAATTTATGCAATTCGCCCTTGCCGCGCATCCTCCGGAGGCCTTTACTCCCGCGTCGCCGCCAGAGCCGCAAAAGCCCGTGTTCCGCGGCCAATACCGGCAGGGACCTTTTGTGAAAATAGATAAAATATCAGGGAAACTGGCGACCGGCCAAACCCCGCCCGAACTTACGGAAGAAGCGAGTTTTGGCGCTGTCGCGTCCATCCTGGGTATTATCAATAAAAACGATCCGGTTGGCGACTCCCCGGCAGATACCCGCGATCCGCAATATGCAAACTGGCAAGCTGGTATTGATCAATGGCTCGCCGCCCATACGACCGTCCCGCTGACGGGACCCCCAACCGCCTATGATGATCTCCACACCAAAGAAAAGTCTCCGCGTATCACATGGGTCAGCCCGGCCGAGGCGATCACCGCCGCGCATCCGCGCGACGAAATTATTGTCGACATCGCCTCTCCCCTGCCGCTGCGCGAAGTATCGCTCTTTGTGGACGATGCGCTCAAAGAGTCAAAAACAGCGCCTCTCGCCTCCTCGCGATTCTCTTTTTATTCAAAAGCCCCTTTGGAGGAAGGTACGCATCGCTTTCGCGTGAGCGCGTATGACGCGGTCGGCAACCACACCACACTGGAACGCGTGTTAGTAATTAGTTACTAATTATTAATAACTAATCATTAAGTGAGCCGTATCGGCATGACGACATAAGAGAACCGCTGGTGGGATTTATTGCGCAGGAGCGCGGGTGATGACGCCTCGTTACAGCCAAAAAAGAGTTCCTCGTCTCCCAGTGATTGCACGCCGTCCAAGAGATATCGCCAGTTAAAACTCATCGCCACCTCTTCCCCCTCAAAAGCCGCCGGTACCACCACGCGGTAATCGCCGATATCGGGATTCGCGGCGACAATCTCGAGTCCCGCCGAAGAAAAACGGATTGTTGTTTCCTGTAGTTTAGAGGCAAAGATACTCGCCGCGCGGATGCCCGCGACCAGCTCGTTTTTTTTGATGTACGCTGATGTTGTAAAGCGCGTCGGGATGATCGCGCGATAATCCGGAAAATTACCCTCGATGAGCCGGGAGACAATTCTCCCCTCCGCCACTTCAATAAGTAACTGGTTTTCTCCAAGAGAAATCTCCGCGCCGCCCGCGTCCTGGCCTAAAATCCTTGCCATCTCCTGACCCGTCCGTTCGGGTATAATGCACGACACCGCACTCCCGGACATCGCGCCTGCAAGTGGAAACACGCACTCGGCGAGCCGAAAGGTGTCTGTTGCCGCGAAAGTGAGTGTGCCCGCTTCAGCACGCATAAAAATGCCGGCGAGCTCCGGCTTGAATTCCGATCCGGAAACCGCGGGGAGCGCGCGCGCCAGATTCTCCGCAAGGAGAGGCGCCTCAACCTTAAAAGTGTTTGTTTTTTTAACCTTGGGCACCAAGGGAAAATCATCGGCGCCGATGCCATTCACTTTGCCGTCGCGGCTTTCGGTCTTGAGACGCAGCGCGCCGCGTTCCTCCTCGGCTTCGATTTTTTCGTCTCCGAATGATTGGAGAAGGGACGAAAAAACTTTTGCCGGCAAGCACACTTTTCCTTTGCGCGTTACGCGGCCGGGAACGCGCCATTCCACTGCGTGTTCTAAATTAGTTGCGGTAACGGTAATGGTATTGCCTTCCGCCTCAACGAGTATATGTGAGAGTGTTGGCAGCGTGACATTCTTGCCGCAGAATCGTTCCGCGATGCCGACCGCGCGCGTCAGATGAGAAGTGATGCAGGAAAACTTCATAGCAGTGCTATAGTATTAATTATTAATAATTTATTATTATGATTATTATTACTTCTGTTGATAAGTGGATAACTTTTTATTATGGATAAATATCTATTATTTCTGCGCCGTTTCTTACTAACCAAGTTTTTTTATCCGGGGAAATAAAAAGGATAACCGGGGGAAAAGAAGCGGATAAAAAGTCAGGCAAGGAGAATCCGTTCCCGGATCGCTTTTAATTCCTCAACTAATTCAGGATTTTTCAGGATGTCTTGCCCAACTTTTTCACAGGAATGGATGACGGTAGTGTGATCTCTGCCGCCGAATTTCTCGCCGATGGACGGATAAGAATTCTTGAGGTGCTCGCGCATGAGATACATGGCGATTTGCCGCGGACGGACGACATCTTTTTTACGCGATTGCTGAATAATATCTTTCTCGCTCATGTCGTAGAAATCAGCGACCGCCTTGATGATTTTCTTGGGTGATAGGAATCTCTTGGGCGCCGCTGCCGATGCCGCGATTATTTTCTTTGCCGCTTCGGCGGTGATGGGCGACGCAGAGAGTTTTGACGCCATGACGAGTTGATTAAGGGCTCCTTCGAGTTCGCGGATATTCGTGGTGATTTGTTCCGCGACCACGCGCAGGACATCTTCTGCGAGCGCAATCTCTTTTGTTTCCGCCTTTTTCTTCAATATCGTCAGGCG
>CAYIQI010000009.1:0-10835 GCA_964365545.1 uncultured Candidatus Saccharibacteria bacterium | reverse complement strand
TTATGTCCCTTATTCGTGCGAATAAGGGACATAAGGGATGTGACCTCTTTTTTATGAAAGGATTTTTATGAAAAGCATCCAACGGATATTCGCAATTTTTTGGCGGCAGATGCTTCTGCTCAAAGGCAACGCGTTCCGTCCGCTCAATCTTTTTTACTTCTCGGCGCTGGAGCTTTTCTTGTGGGGCGTGCTTACGCTCTATCTTGACCGTGTCTCGGGATCCGGCCTGCATTTCGTGCCGCTCGTGCTTGGCGCCGTCATCATGTCATCGTTTATGAGCCGCGTGGTGTTTGGCGTAAGCGCATCGTTTTTGGAAGATGTGTGGACGCGCAATTTCATCAACCTGTTTTCCTCGCCGCTTTCGCTCCACGAATATATCCTCGGATTTGTCGCGGTCGCGGTCGTGGAATCGCTCGTATCCGTGGGGTTTATCGCTTTGCTCGCATGGGCGCTCCTTTCGTATAGTATCTTTTCTTTCGGATTTCTATTGATTCCTTTTGCCGCGGTGCTTTTTGCATTCGGCCTTGCGGTCGGGATTGTCGCGACTGCGGTGGTACTGCGTTTCGGCCCGAGCGCTGAAATGGTGGTGTGGTCCATCCCGCCATTGCTTGCGCCTTTTTCCGCGGTGTTTTATCCGCTCTCGGCACTGCCGCCTTTTTTGCAGAAAATAAGTTTCTTTATTCCGGCGACTCATGTATTTGAAGGTATGCGTGCGGTGGTGCGCGCCGGATCCTTTGACGCGCGGGGATTTGTCATTGGTTTTGGGCTCGCGCTGCTTTATTGCGCCGCCGCGTATTTACTCTTCTGCCGCTCGTACCGCAGCGTGCTCCGCCGGGGTCTCTTCGCGCGATTTGCGACGGAGTAGAGCCATTGCTGACGAAACGGATCCCTTGCTGTGGTGCGGCTGTGGATAACCTACCTTCTTTTTTAGAATATGCGTGGTATTATTTATATGCGAGTAAGATATTTTATACGCTAATTCTATTTATATTATATGAATCAAAAACAAATTATGATCGCGGTGGCGGCTTTGGTCATCGGCCTTGGCGCCGGGTATATGATGGGGGATGCCGCCGGACGCGCGGCAGGCGTGTCCAAGGGTGTTGCCGACGGCATTGCCCAGGAAAAAGCCGCGCAAGAGGCACAGCGTAAAGAGGCGGATCGCGCGGCGGCAAAAGAGGTGAACCCGTTCAATCAGGCGGCGGTGAATCCGTTTGAAAAAGCAACGGCAAATCCATTTGAAGGCGTAAAAGTCAATCCGTTTAAATAAGGCATGCAATAGGGCGGGGTCTTATTTTCTTTTTTCATAATTATGCTGAAAAAAACAACATATTTTCTTTGGGCATGCCTTGCGGTCATGTTTTTGTTTGGCGTGCCCCATGCGCTCGGCGCGTCCATTTTTGACATAGAATATCCCATTGCGGAGCTCGGCGGATGCGCGGATCGTACGGCGTGTAAGCAATACTGCGACGACGCGGCGAACGGCGATGCGTGTCTCGCGTTTGCCCAAAAATACGGATTGGCGGACAAAAAAACAATTGAAAAAGCAAAGGTAGTTCAGGAGGAGGTGGGACCGGGCGGATGCAAGGGAGCGGATGAATGCCACGCGTATTGCGAGGATGTGTCGCATGAGGCAGAGTGTGTGGAGTTTGGCGTACAAAAAGGATTTATGACGCGCGCCGAGGCGGACCGCATATTGAAGCCGGGTCCCGGCGGATGCCGGGGACGCGCGTGCGAGCAGTATTGTCATGATCCGGCGCACGAGGAAGAATGCTTTGCGTATGCCGAGGCGAACGGGCTGATTCCCAAAGAGGAAGCAAAGAGGATACGGGAGTTTAAGAAAAAGTTCAAGAAGGATGAAGGAGGCCCCGGCGGCTGCCGCGGGGAGCGGGCGTGCCGCGCATACTGCGAAGATCCGGAGCATATTACCGAGTGCGTTTCTTTTGCCGAGGAACACGGGTTTATGGACAAGGATCACGCGAAACTGATAAAAAAGACCGCAGGCAAGGGTCCCGGCGGATGTAAGGGCTCTGACGCGTGCCGGGCATACTGCGATGATACGGCGCATCAGGAAGAGTGTATTAATTTCGGGGAGGAGAACGGCTTTATGACAAAAGAGGAGGCGGCGCGCGCGCGCAAATTTGCCGGTAAAGCCGGTCCTGGCGGATGCCGCGGGGAGCAATGCCGTGATTTCTGCAATCAAGCGGGGAACGAGGAGCAGTGTCTTGAATTTGCCGAGCGCGAAGGCATTATTCCAAAAGAGGAGGCGGCGCGCGCAAAGAAGTTTATGGCGGCATCCCGCGACGGGGGTCCGGGCGGATGCCGCGGGGTCCAGTGCCGCGATTATTGCAATGATCCGTCCCATCAGGAAGAGTGTTTCGGTTTTGCCAAAAAACAGGGATTGATTACAAAAGAAGAAGAGGAGGAGTTTGAGGCCGGAGCAAAGATTCAGGAGATAGTCAAAACAAGCGGGGGTCCGGGCGGATGCAAAAGCGATGATGAATGCAGGAATTATTGTACCGACCCATCGCATGTGGAGGAGTGCGTGGCTTTTGGCGCTACGCACGGAGGCATGCCGCCGGAGCAGGTGCGCGAGATGCTCAAGAATTTTACCGAACGGAGGTTTGAAGCGCGCGGCGGCCCGGGTGAATTCGGTGGCGGAGGATTTGAGGAGTTCGAAAGATTTGAGCAGGATGCGGGCAGGAGATTTGACGAATTCCGTGCTTTGGAACAAGAGTTTCGCGGCAAAGAGTTCCCGGGATTTTCGCCGGAATCTGGTGGGTTTCCCGGGGGACCGGATGGAGGATTCCCTGGTGGCGCGCCGGGCGGATTTCCCGGAGGGCGTGGCGGAGCGTCCGGAGAAGGGCAAGGACGGGGTGAAGCATTCGCGGGGCCCGGTGGTTGTACATCGCCTGCGGAATGCATCAAGTATTGTACCGAGCATCGCGACGAATGTTTTGGGAGTGGTTCGGGGACGGGCGGACATAGTAATGAACAGCAACAATTTGGCGGAGAACGGCGTGATAAGCAATTCGGCCCGCCGCCGCAACTGCGCGGTGGCTTGATCAAGCAGTTTGAACAAGGCGATCTGCCGGAGGGATTTCATCAACTGCCGTCGGAAGAGCGGGAGAAATTCTTCCACGATAAATTTCCGCAGTTCAACCCGCCGCAACCCGGACAATTCCCGAATGGCGGACGATCTCCTGATGCCGCAGAGAGAGGATTTTTTGAGAATCGCGAGTCCGGAGGATCCGCCGGCAGGGATCCTCAATCTGGACGCGAAGGTTTTCCCGGGCGTCCGCCGCAGGAATTTCCCGGAAGGCCGGAGGAGTTTCCGGGCGGAGCAGGCACATTTCCTGACCGCGCTCCCGAAGGATTTCCGGGCCAGCAGGGTTCATTCTCTCCGCAAGGATTTCCTTCGTCTTCAGGATCAAGAGAAGGGTTCATGCCGCCCGAAGGATTCCATCCTCCGGAAGGATCATTTCAGCAACAGCAACAGGGAGGGTTTCCGCCGCCGTCCGGAGGCCAACTTCCTCCACCGCAAGGTTCGTTTAATCAGCCGCCTGATGGGACATTCCACTCTCCGCCAGAGAGTAGCTTCACTCCCTCGCCGTCAGGAAGTTTTCCACCACCGCCGTCAGAGAGTTTTTCCCAGCCACCGCCGCCATCCGGAACATTTTCCGCGCCTCCGCCTCCGAGCGGCAGTAGTGGCTCTTTTTCCTCCCCACCCCCATCCGGGAGTCAGCCGCCTCCTCCGCCGTCCGGATTTGCACCGATCACCCGTTTCTTTGGGGCAATACTCGGGGCATTCGGGCGATAAAAAATCGATATTAAGGCTAAGCCTCCCGCGGGAGGCCTATCCTCGCTACCTCACCGAGCGCGGGACACATTATGGATCTTCTTGAGCAATATAAATTGCAGAATCCGGAGGCGTTTCGGCCTAAAGATCGTGAGTCGGAGCTTGGTCAAGGCGAGTACGGCTTTATTATCCGTTTCGTCATCCATCTCCCCGGCGGCATGGTGCGCAATGCCAAGGAGGCGGGTTATGTCCTGTTGGGGGCCGCGGGAGTGGCGGTATTCTTGACGCTTATTATATTTTTCTGGGGAAGCGGCGGGCCGAAAGTTCCGAGCGCGCAAGAGACATTGCGCGATACGCCGACAACCGGCCTGCGTCAGGGCGCTCAAGTGCAATGATGGTGAAAAAAATAAAATCAAAATCAGATGCAGGGTTCACCCTTATTGAACTTCTGGTGGTCATCTCCATTATCGGCTTGCTGTCCAGTATTGTGTTGACAAGCGTGAACTCCGCGCGCGCCAAGGCGCGCGACGCGCGCCGGATCACGGATCTCAAAGAGATCCAGAAAGCACTGGAGTTCTACCATGATGCCACTGGCCAGTATCCGCTCGGCTCGCAGGGGTCGGGAGTATGGAGTAGCCATGCGCCCGCATACGGCGATAATAATAATAATTATATTGTCGGACTTGCGCCTACCTATATCCCAACTCTCCCGCGGGACCCGAGATTTGATGAAGGCGGCAGTGGCTATTTATACAATTCAAACGGCACGGATTACTCCTTGCTGGCACATACGGTTATGGAGACCGTTGTCGGCGGGGATCCGTCTGCCGCTGGCAACCCGCCCCATATCCAGGCGCTTGACCGGCCATGCTGTTTCCAGCCGACCATTTCGGTGTCTTCGCCCGGGGCAAGGAATTGGTGATTTTCTCCGTGTTTTTTCGCGTCGAAGTAGGTTGAGGATGACGGTGATAAAAAACGCCCCGACTTCAGTCAGGGCGTTTTGATGTGGTATGATTCATGGTAATGCTAAAATATGCGTTGTTTTCGGTTGGTATTATTGCCGCGTTGCTGATAGTTGGCAGGATGCGTTTTGGCGCGTCCGACCTCATGCTACCGCAGGAGCGGAGTCATCAGGACGCATCCGCCACGCCGGAATCGCCCGCGACAACGCCTGCGGCGGTTCCAGACGCGTCCGAGGCACCCGCCGGCGCGGGTGGGAAGATCCAATTGCCGCTGATCGCAAAAAAAGAGTTTGCGGCGCCGGTTGTGCTGCCGCAAAAAATTATCTCGCAGATTGCGCCGGTGCCGCCGGCATCGGCGGCGAGTTCATCCGTATCAACAACTTCCGGAGTGCGTGCGCCTTCTGCGGCGACTTTGCCGCCGCAGCCGCCACTCCCTCCGCTGGACGAGAAAGCCATTTTTAGCGCGGTGGTGAAAATAGAATGTCCGAGTGAGGATCGCAAAGGCAAATATGTCGGTGCGGGCTTTGCCATGCCGCACGGGGTTATTATGACCGCCGCGCATCTCATCAAGGACTCCGGCAGTGATGTGTGTCAGGTGATTTTTCCGCGCGATCGCGCGCCGTCCGTATATCTTTCGGGAAGAACCGAGGATCGGAATCAGGTGCGCAAGCGCCATGATGAGCAGGGGATTGACGTTGCCTTTGTTTTTATGCCCCTGCTTGCCGGCTACCCCGAAGCGCACGCGGTGTTTCCTGACGCGTATCCCTTTATTCCGTATCCGATCTGTACGAGTCCGACATTGCTTGGCGATACTATCCTGCACTTCGGATACCCGAGCAGTTTTCAAAATAATTCGTATCTTGATGCAAGCGAAGGCAAAGCGGCCGCGTACGCCGATATCAACGGCATTACGGAAGAATTATCGGAAGACCAGACCTATACTTTCAAATCGCCGGTATTCGGATATACCCGCGACCAATCGCAGATGCATCCGTATTTGATCAGCCGATCCCCGAGTTTTTACGGCGATTCGGGAGGGCTCGGGTTTGACGCAACGCGCCAGTGCATCGTGGGACCGGACCGCGGCGGCACCATCGGCGGAGGAGCGGGAGAAAATTTTTCCGTCTTCATGGTCCTCGGCTGGGAGGGCGCTCGCGCCATTCTCCCGTAGAGACCATTACAAAACTCCCTCTCCTGCTGCAACTTTCTGATTTTGGCTCCGACTGTGTCGTCGGGCAGGAGCGATGCTGTGGCATTGATGACGCGCTCGGCCCGTTGGCGATAAGACAGGCAAATTTGTCTTGCGCAAATGCGCGCGCGGTGATAGGGTGAGTGCGATATGGCTTTGCAAGCCAAAAAGAAAATAATGAAGGCAAGTTCCGCGCGGCTGGCTACCGCGGGACTGCTGCTTTTTGGCGCGGCGCTTGGTACTTTTGACGCGCCGCAAGTGGCTCGCCGGACGCTGGAACGAATGAATATGGATTACTTGAACAGATTCATCCAGTTTCCGGCGTCTAAGTTCCCGTATCGTCTCGGCCTTGACATCCAAGGGGGTACGCACCTTACTTATCAGGCCGATGTGAGCGCGCTAGCTGATACTGATAAGGCGGGTGCCATGGCGGCTTTGCGCGATGTGATTGAGCGGCGGGTGAATCTCTTCGGCGTTGCCGAGCCGCTGGTGCAGGTTGAACAATCAGGCAATGATTGGCGGCTGATTGTGGAGCTCGCGGGCATCAAGGACATCGGCGCGGCAATCAAACTCATCGGCGAGACCCCGTACCTGGAATTTCGGGAGGAGCGGACGCCGGAAAGCCGGAATACCATCGTTGATGCGCAAAAAAAGGGAGAACGGACGGACGAGGACCCGAATTTTATATCTACGGATTTGACCGGGCGCTACATCCAAAAAGCGGACATTGATTTTGATCAAACAACATTTCAGCCGCTGGTATCACTCGAGCTGACCGGCGACGGCGCCAAAATATTCGCAGATTTGACGAAGAGAAATATCGGCCGGACAATCGCAATTTATTTGGACGGCGTGCCGATTTCAGCGCCAGTGGTGCGCGAGGCGATTACCGGCGGCAGGGCGCAAATCACGGGTAACTTCACGCCGGAGAGCGCAAAGATATTTGCCGGACGCCTCAACGCAGGCGCCCTGCCGGTACCGATTCGTCTCATCGGCCAGCAGTCCGTGGAGGCGAGTTTGGGCCGCGAGTCGCTTGTCAAAACCCTGACGGCGGGCATGGTCGGGTTTCTGATGATTGCCGGATTCATGACACTTTGGTACCGCCTGCCCGGTCTCCTGGCGGTAGCGGCGCTTGGCATTTATGCGGCGATTACGCTTGCAATTTTTAAATTGATTCCGGTGACCCTGACGCTGGCCGGCATTGCGGGATTCATCCTCTCTATCGGCATGGCGGTTGACGCGAATATTTTGATTTTTGAACGGATGAAAGAAGAGCTCGGCCGCGGCCTCGGGTTGGACGAGGCGATCCGCGAGGGCTTCAGCCGCGCCTGGACATCCATCCGCGATTCCAATGTATCGAGCTTGCTTACCGCGGCGGTGCTCTATTGGCTTGGCACGAGCGTGGTGCAGGGGTTTGCATTGACGCTCGGCATCGGGATTATGATATCCATGTTTTCCGCAATCAGTATTACGCGGACATTTCTTTTTGCCGTTGCGACGCCGCGTCTGCAACGATTCCGGTTTTTATTTCTGAACGGATTCAGCCGATAAAATGTTCAAATCCCAATTCCCAACAAATCTCCAATGCTTCAATGTCGACAACCGTTTTGGTTATGGGGATTTGGGATTTTATTGGTCATTGGAGCTTGGGCATTGGTCATTATGAACATCATCGGCCACAAATATATTTTTCTTTCTTTTTCCGGCATATTGGTGCTGGCAAGTTTCATCGCGTTTGCGGCGTGGGGATTGAAATTGGGCATTGATTTTACCGGCGGCTCGCTGCTGGAAGCGTCGTTTACCGAGGCGCGCCCGGCAAGCGAGGCGATCCGCGATCAAGTAGGCGGCCTCGGCATCGGGAATGTCGTGGTGGAGGCGGCCGGAGACCGCGGCGTGCTTCTGCGGTTCCGCTCGGTGGATGAGCAGACGCATCAGGAGGTGGTGCGGGCGCTGGGAGCATTGGGCACGGTGCGCGAAAAACAATTCACGACGATCGGCCCTACCATCGGCACAGAGCTCAAAAACCGCGCACTGCTCGCATTGGGGCTCGCGCTGGCGCTGATCGTGCTGTATTTGACATGGGCGTTTCGGCATGTCTCGCGGCCGCTGTCATCGTGGAAGTACGGCCTCATTGCCGTTGCGGTGGGGCTGTTCCATGATATTATTATCCCGACCGGCGCGTTTGCCCTGCTTGGCAGGTTTGCCGGCGCGGAGGCGGATGCGCTGTTTGTCACCGCTCTCTTGACAATTCTCGGGTTCTCGGTGCATGATACCATTGTGGTGTTTGATCGGACGCGCGAGAATCTCCGCAACCTTAAAAAACCGGAGCCGTTTGATGTGACCGTCAATCGGAGCGTCAACGAGACCCTTGCCCGGTCCGTGTTTACCTCGTTTACGGTGCTCTTGGTGCTTGCGGCGATTTTTTTCCTCGGGGGAGCATCCACAAAATATTTTGCGATTACGCTGATCATCGGAGTGCTTTTCGGAACATACTCTTCTATTTTTGTTGCCTCGCCCCTGCTGGTCATGTGGCATGCATTTGCTAAAAAATAGAGAGTATGGTATAATGGCTTTATCATGACAAACGACTTGTCCATAGCGCCGCCGGACGCGGCAAAATTCCTTCTTGAGACGCTCCCCGCAAAACGGATGCGGGATGTGGTGGAGCGGCGTTTCGGCCTTAAAGGCCGGCATCGCGCGACGCTGGAATCCATAGGCGGCATTTATAAAATCACGCGGGAACGGGTGCGGCAGATTGAACGGGACGCCATGTCGCGGCTTCGCCGCGAAGAACATGCGGCGGTGGCGCCGCTTTTTACTGCGGTAGAGGCGGTGCTGGTTGATCATGCGGGCGTCATGGCGGCGCATCATCTTTTCTCCTCGCTGGCAGCCGAGCGTATGCATCCGCATCTGCAGTTTCTCCTGCAGACGAGTCCGCGCTTCACCTATGTTCCGGAAACAGAGGGTTTTCATTCGCGGTGGGCGATAAGCCAAGCGGCGGTGCAACAGAGCGAGAAAGTGATGGGTGATGCTACCGAGCATCTGGGTCAGGGCGCCAAGACGCTCGGCCAGACGGATATGCGCGGCCTGCTTGGCGTCGAGGCGCGCGCGGCAGACGCCTATCTGGCCGCGACAAAAACGATCCAAAAGAATCCGTACGGCGAGTACGGCCTTGCGTCCTGGCCCACGGTCTGTCCGCGCGGCATCAAGGATAAAGCGTACGCCGCGCTGGTAACAGCCGGCGCGCCCCTGCATTTCCGTCAAGTCGCAGGCGCGATTGATCGGGCTGGCTGGCCCGGCTCGTCCAAAAAGGGCCGCAGTAAAAAGGCGCATCCGCAGACCGTGCACAACGAACTTATCAAAGACAAACGATTTATTCTGGTCGGCAGAGGAATGTACGCGCTCAAGGACTGGGGGTATGAGCCGGGCACCGTGGCTGATGTGCTGGCATCCATTCTCAAACAATCGCCAAAGCCCTTGGCGCGGGAAGAGCTGATTACGCTTGCCGCGGAGCGGCGCGTGGTAAAGCCCCAGACCATTCTCCTCAATCTGCAGGATAAAAATCGTTTCAAGCGCACGGATGACGGCAGATACACGCTCGTATAAAAATGCCGAATGTTCAAGCTCGATTTTGCCGAATAATGCGATAATAAGCCGTTTTCTGTCATTCCCGCGAAAGCGGGAATCTAGAGTTTCAACGGAGATTTGGATCCCCGATTAAGTCGGGGATGACGGAAAAACTATTATTCATCAAACTCTCCACCGCGCCGCTTGCACGGCGTTTTTTTTGTTCTATAATAGAGGCGTATGGCATCCGATCCCGCGCTTATTCTCGGCCGCATACTCTCGTGGCTCGTCATCTATTGGTGGCTGTGGCTTTTTGTGGTGCTTCTTTTTATCGCCTCACAGGTGTGGAAGGCCTATATCCAACAGTATTTCAGGAAAATCACGAGTACCTGGATGCTGTTGGAACTGCGTTTTCCCCGCGAAATCACGCGCTCGCCCCGCGCCATGGAGCAGGTGTTTGCGACGGTGCACGCGATCAAGAACTCCGCGGCGGATCAGGAGGAGAGATGGTGGGACGGCGAGGTGCCGCTGTGGTTTTCGTTTGAGGCCGTGAGTTTCGGCGGCGAACTGCATTTTTACCTTTTTATTCCTGCGATACGACGCAATCACATAGAGGCGGCGCTGTACGCCAATTATCCGGATATTGAGCTTACCGAGGTTGCGGATGATTACATCCATCGTCTGCCGCCGGATGCGAAAAAATTGTATGAGGCAGGGTATCGTATATTTGGTAACGAACTGATTTTTGTCAAAAAATCAATGTATCCCATCCGTACCTATATTGATCTGGAGGCGCCGGCAGAGGAAAAAGAAGTGGATCCCATGGCATCGCTTATTGAGACGCTTTCGCGCATCAAGCCCCAAGAGCATCTGTGGTTTCAATTACTTGTGCGTCCAAAGGTGGATGATTTCATAACAGCATTCGCTCAAGAGGGTGAAGCCGAGATTGAGTATATCAAGGGAAAATCACGCAGTACCATTGATCCAAAAACAGGTCTCACTATTTTTGCTACGCCAAGTCCATCGGAAACCGAGGCAATGAAAGCGGTGGATCGCAAGATCGCAAAGCCAGCGTTTGATGTGATTGTGAGATATATGTATATTGCGCCTAAAGATATTTTTGTACAAAGTATTGGTAGGCGGGGTATTTTGTCCGCGATGAATCAATACGCGACGCAAAATTTTAATATGTTCAAGCATAATGTCTGGGTATGGACGCTTGCAAAAATCTGGTACGCGCCGTTTATTTTCCCCTTGCAAAGAGCCAAAGGCAGGCGTTGGTCGTTGTACGACCGGTATCGCAAGCGCGAAATGTGGC
>CAYIQI010000008.1:4364-12106 GCA_964365545.1 uncultured Candidatus Saccharibacteria bacterium | reverse complement strand
AGCAAAAATTATGAAGCATATACGGCGTATATGGTGAATAATTTTTGCAAAGTCGTAGCCGAAATCCGGACATTGCAGTAGAATAATATTTAGTCAGTAGGTCTAATAAACGGAATAGATAAATGAGAGAGGATTAAGGTACGCTCACTATAGCATAGCGGTAAAAAAAGCGCAAGCGCCGCTTTCGGCTGTCAAAACGCGCGACGGGTGACGCGGTACCAGCGGTTGATTTCGTTGAAACGGTCTGCGGGCAGGGTGATGCGGGAAAACGGAGCGTTCTCTCCTGCGGTAAATTGCATATCGCGCGGCAGGAGGTAGAGATACAGCTGGGTGTAGAGGGGGACGGTCGGTAATGCGCGAGTCGCGATGCGCGCGAAGTCCTGATATTTTTTGTTGCGTGCCGCGCGATCCGTGGTGTGCCGCGCGTCCTCCAGGATGCGATCGGCTTTTTTGTCGGCAAAAAGAGCGATGTTCAGCCCCGGATCTCTGATCTGCGATGAGTGCCAGAATGCAAAAGGATCCGGCTCGTAGCCGGAGACCTGGCCGAAGAGCAGGATTTCAAATGCGCGCGGCCGTATGACCGATGCCTCCAGTTCCGCAAATGAGCTCTTTCGGATGTCCACGCTGATGCCGATAGCGGCGAGCATGGCCCTGATCTGCTCGGCGGGCCGGGCAAGGTCCGGCGAGTCGCCGGTGGTCAGGGTGAAGTGCAGAGGCGTGGAGACGAGCTTCTTTTTTACGTCTCGGATTTTTTTGTCGCGGATGCCGTCGCCGTCGGTATCGCGCCATCCGGCCGTATCAAGGAGCGCGCGGCTCCGCTCCTGATTGTATGCGGGTGCCGCGGGCTCTCCGGCTTGGGAAGCGGACGCTTTTTGAAACGGCGGGAGAATGCTATCGAGGACAATGGCACCCCCTCCCGCGGCCTCCCGGGTAATTTTGTTTTTGTCAATCGCGCGGGCAATCGCTTCCCGTACCGCATGGTCCGCGAGTATCGGCGCCGTTCGCTGGTTGAAGAAAATGCTGAAAATCCGCGGCGTCGCGATATTGAACACAAGGTTCTGGCTGGGATTGATGTCGGGGGCGCGGCCGGATGAGATGGGCCCGAACCCGTCGATTTCCCCTTTGTGGATGCTTGCAATCATCTCATCCTCGGTAGTGAAAAATACAAAGGTGATGGTCTGCAGATACGGCCCCTCGCGGTAGTAATGGGGGTTGCGGGTGAGCGCATACCAGAGCACGGCACCTTCACTCGTTGATTTAAAGCGGCTGAATTGATACGGCCCGGAGCCGACCGGATGCATATTAAGATCATGGAGCGCTGCCTGTGCCGGGTCTATGCGTTCCCACAGGTGTTTGGGAATAATGCCTTGGGTGAGATTTTCAATAAACGGCGCATACGGCGTGCGCAGGGTAAAGCGGACGGCATGCTCGTCGATTTTTTGTACCTCAACGCCCTGCCAGTTGACGCGCGCCGGACTTTTGTACTGGGGGTTCTGGATGCGGCTTATGGTAAAAACAACATCGTCTGCGGTGAGCGGCTTGCCGTCGTGCCACGCGGCGTTTTTCCGCAAAAAAACCGTGTAGGTTTTGCCGTCGCGGCTTATGTCGTAGCGCTCGGCAATGTCCGGCACGATATTCCCCGCGCCGTCATAGGTGAGCAGCCCCGAAAAAACTAATCGGGCGATATCACGGTCCGTATCGCGCGAAAGAGAGAGGGGATTGATAACGCGGGGCGAGCCGATCATGCCCTCGGCGTAGGAGCCGCCGATGCCCGGGACCGGATGCGTGAAGCGGATATAGGTCCGCAGGATAAGGCCGCCGCCGGCAAGGAGCGCGATGCCGAGGAACAGCGCAAGCGATTTTCTCTCTTGTCGGGAAAGGGTGTGCGGCAGGTAGATGATTTTGCGCAGGGTCAGGAGTTTCCAGCGCCTGCCGAGGCGCGTAAAGTCATTGAGGATTTTTCTGATACGATCCATTGCTACCGGAGGATGATATTGATTAGTGCGGCGATGATAAAAAGCGCGGCAAGTACGATCGTGGCGACAAAAAGTCCTTGCTCAACGCCGCGGCGCGTGCGATACGCGCCGCCGCCGCCAAACGCGGGAGACAACCCGCCACTCCGGCGCTGAAGCAATATTGCTCCGATGAGTAATGCCGAGATAACAATTTGCGCGATAGGGAGGAGAGTAGCCATAAAACAAAAAGCCGTGCCCGCGCCGTCCCGCCCCGCCAAAAGGCGGGACGGCGCGCGTCAGGGCGAATTAAAACAATACATTGATGAGCGCGAGCGCCGCCGCAAATCCCGCAAGCATCTTTGGATCCCCGCCGAAAGAAAATGTTTGGGGAAAGAGATATGCCGCGAGCCATATCGCCGCCGCATTCAGAATAAATTTCCCGATGAGTTTGAACATCTTTTTCAGAGTATCACAAAAAGAAAAACAGCACAAATCCCCAGTCCCGCATCTGCGAGTTCGCTGGCAGGACTGGGAAAGCCGGAGAAGTCCGCAACGATGGCATAAAAAGAAGAATGCCCGATACCGTCGGGTGACGCGCAACGAAAGCCCGTGCGGCAGCGATGTCACTTTCTTGATATGCAGGCGCGGGTCGCGCCAGTTATCTTTGAGCCGATCCTCTTGAATGCGGAAGAGTCGCTGGATCTCTTTGGGGAGATGACACAACGCGCGTTCACAATCCTCCGTATGGATTATTTCCATACGGAAGCGGGCGGATGCCGTTTGATGGCGTTTTGATAGGATCGGCGAATACGGCGCGGATGAGCGAAATCATCCACATCCTCATACGGCAGAAAGAGAGCCAACTCGGATCGTAGCATGCGCAATTCTCCGAGTATATCTTGGAGGATATTCGGAGGAGTAGAGATGCGCGGTTTTGTAAGCGATGTGGTGCGGCTCATGGTGTCAGCGTACTGTACTAGCGGACGGATTGCAAGCGCATTTGCCGTCGAGACAGGATGAGAACTGATTCTCATTCTATCCCGGTCGCAAGATCGGTTTATCCATCCGAAGCTCGCAAAAGCGAAGGAAAAGTTCTTTACAACATCATAGGATCATTTCTGAAAGGCGATGATGATGTTTGTATCCAGTGTCATGCACGGGGGATCGCGCCCCATTCACGCCGTACCTTTTGCAGATGTCGTTGCATTGCTTTCGCGTGATGGCGAAGCATGCCAGCGGCTTTTGTCCAGCTTTCGGGAAGCGGAGAGCGCGTGGTACGGAGTTGATCCGGAGTAATTATTTTTGCTTGCCGTGTTGTCGTTGCCATAATGAACGGATAATACCACGGTACAATGAAACAACACAAGGGTATGCTTTCAGGTCGAGACGAGGCGAAAATCTTTTTCCGTCTCATCTCGGCATCAAAGCGAAGCCGAAAAAGCTCTTTTTCAAAATGTTTCCATTTTTTGATCATTGCGGTTGCCAGAATCCCGACTATGTGGTCGGGACCTGGCAGTCCACAAACCGGCTAGGGTGGGCTTGCCGCCGTAGAAAGGAGGTGAATCAGTAGAGTGTAGTCAGGAGGCGAGCGATCCATTCGCTCGCCCCTCCAAATGAATCCACCCATTCAACAAGTTCAGGGCGGGTTCAAAGGAGGAAGGTTCTTTGTAATTTTTCACGCTCACGGCCACAGGCTACGAGCACGAAAATGGGAGATTGGAAATGTACCAGTACTAGGTTGTGGGTTATCCTCAAAAACCCTCTCTGTTCTCCCGATGCGTGTCGGGACTGATGAACGCAAAAGCGCGAAAACAGGGATAGCCATCAGAGGGCTGTGGAGTTGGCGGCGGGATAGGTTCAAGTCAAGTTGCGGTGTGAGATCTGTTCTCCGCCGTGCCGTATGATACGGCGGAGAGTTGCTCTCTCCTCTAAACGCTGTTTCTTGATTCGTATTATTTGCGCGATCAGCTCCGCGGCCCTCTGGCGGGTATAGTTTGAATAGGGGTTGACATGGAATAGCGCGGGAGTATAATGGTGAAAGATGCGAAACTGCTCCTGTGGATAAGTGCCAAGAGGGCGGGGAGCAAATATCCTCAATCGGTCGTGTATAAGCCAAAACTTGGTACGCCGAGAGGGGAGATACATAATTAAATACAAACCTATTATTTGCGACTGTAGGTAATTATCGGACGAGTTCGCATAACCCCTAAACAAAAAGAGGGATTTAGGGTTGTTGTTTTTTTGCGTTTGAGCAGGGAAGGACATTTTCTTGATTTCTTTTTTAATTTTCTAATTCTCATCTTTTCATCCATTTAATCTCTTCTCTATGATGGAAAAGAAATTCACCGGCCGTTTTAAGAAGCCATTAGTGGATTTGCCGAACCTCGTGGAGGTCCAGCTCAATTCTTATCAATGGTTTTTTGATAAAGGACTGCGGGAGCTTTTTGATGAGGTGTCTCCGGTGAGCGATTTCAGCGAGAAGGAGTTTTCGCTGGAGTTTGTTAATTTTTATTTGGATGAGCCGAAATTTACCGAGGAGGAAGCGCGCTCGCGCAATCTTTCCTACGAGGCGCCGCTCCGCATCCGGGCGCGCCTGACCAACCGGCGCACGAAAGAAGTAAAGGAGCAGGAGATTTATTTGGGCGATTTTCCGATCATGACGCCGCGGGGCACCTTTATCGGCAACGGCGTGGAGCGCGTGGTAGTGTCCCAGCTCATCCGCTCGTCCGGCGTGTATTTTACGGCGTCCTTGGTGCGCGGCAAGCGATACTTCGGCGCCAAAATCATCCCCAACCGCGGCGCGTGGCTCGAGTTTGAAACCGATGCGGACGGCGCGATCTATGTCAAAATAGACCGCAAACGTAAAATCGCGGCCTCCGCCCTCCTCAAAGTATTCGGCATGGCGGCGCAGGCGGACATCATGCGCGCGTTGGCGGACATTGACGGCGGCGAGGTGTCTTTTGCTAAAAAAACATTGGAAAAAGATCAGACCGAGGATCAGAGCCAGGCGTTTGTCGAGATGTATAAACGGATCCGGCCCGGGGATTTGGCAACCGCGGATAACGCGCGGTCGTTGATCCAGGCGATGTTCAGCAGCGAGCGGTATGACCTGGGCGAGGTCGGCCGATACAAATTCACCCAGCGGCTCGGAGTTTCCGCTGCCGCCGGTGCGACTGATTCTGCCGACAAGCCACCCGCGGGACAACAAGGGATAAGAGCCATTGCTTCAAAAAAAAGCAGCGGCGCCCGCATCCTGTCCGCCGACGACATCGTGGCCGTACTGCGCGAAATCATCCGGCTCAACAACGCCGGCGGCGCGCCGGCCGACGACATCGACCATCTGGGCAACCGCCGGGTGCGCGGCGTGGGAGAATTGTTGCAGAATAAATTGCGGATCGGCGTGAGCCGCATGGTGCGGATCATCCGCGACCGCATGTCTACCCTAGATCCGGATACGCTTACGCCGGCCCAGCTCATCAACGCCCGGCCGTTTATGGCATCGGTCAAGGAGTTTTTTACTTCGTCCCAGCTCTCGCAATTCATGGATCAGGTCAATCCGCTCTCGGAGCTCGAGCACAAGCGCCGGCTCTCTGCCATGGGCCCCGGAGGACTCCAGCGCGAGCGCGCCGGGTTTGAGGTGCGGGATGTGCACCCGTCCCACTACGGCAGAATCTGCCCGATCCAAACGCCCGAAGGCCCGAATATCGGATTGGTGGGGCATCTGGCGTGCTACGCGCGGCTGAATGATCTCGGGCTTATCGAAACCCCGTACATCAAAGTAAAAGACCGGCGCATTACCGGCGAGGTGGCGTATCTGGACGCGTCAAGCGAGGTGAAATACAATATCGCGCATGCGGGCATCCGCGTGGACGAGCGGGGCAATCTCTTGGACGAAGAAGTGGAAGCGCGCGTACACGGCAATCCGTCCGTGGTGCGGCGCGAGGCGGTTGATTTTATCGATGTGTCGCCCCAGCAGTGCATCAGTATTGCCACGAGTTTGATTCCTTTTTTGGAACACAACGACGCCAACCGCGCGATGATGGGATCCAACATGCAGCGCCAGGCCGTGCCGTGCGTGCGCGCCCGCGCGCCGGTAGTGGGTACGGGCATAGAAATGCGCGCCGCGCGGGATTCGGGCCGCGTGATCCTGGCCGAGGACGACGGGGTCGTGGAGGTTGTGGACGGCCGGGGCATCAGCGTAAAAGAAAAAAACGGCAAGGTAAAAAACTATTCCTTCGTTTCGTTTCTGCGTACCAACGCTTTTACCGCGATCCGCCAGCGGCCGGTGGTGATGAGGGGCGCTAAAGTAAAAAAAGGCGACGTTCTTGCGGACAGCTCGTCCACGGAAAACGGCGAGCTCGCTCTGGGGCAAAACATCCGCGTGGCGTTTCTGTCGTGGTTCGGCGCCAACTACGAGGACGCGATCATCATCTCCGAGAAGCTCCTCAAAGAAGACCGCTACACCTCCATCCACATCGAGGATTTCACCTGCGATGTGCGCGACACCAAGCTGGGGCCCGAGGTGACGACGCCGGACATCCCCAATGTCGGCGAGGAAAAGCTGAAAAATCTTGACGAGGACGGCGTGGTGCGCATCGGCGCCGAGGTGCGGAGCGGCGACATACTGGTCGGCAAAATCACGCCCAAGGGCGAGTCGGATCTGACGCCCGAAGAAAAACTGCTGCGCGCGATTTTCGGAGAAAAAGCGCGCGAGGTCAAGGACACTTCGCTGCGCCTGGCTCACGGCAAGCGGGGCAGGATCGTCGCCATCCGCGAGTTCTCGCGCGAGCGCGGGGATAAGCTGGAGGCGGGCGTCATCAAGCGCATCCAAGTGGATGTGGCCCAGCTGCGCAAGATATCCGTAGGCGACAAACTCGCCGGACGCCACGGCAATAAAGGCGTGATCTCCAAGATTCTTCCCGAGGAAGACATGCCGCACCTGGAAGACGGCACGCCGGTGGAGATGATTTTGAATCCCATGGGGGTCGCGTCGCGCATGAACTTGGGGCAGATCTACGAGACGCATTTGGGCTGGGCCGCGGAGCGGCTGGGGTACCACGCGCGGACGCCGGCGCTTGCCGGGTTTACCGAGGAGGAAATAAAAACCGAACTCGTGGCAGCCGGACTCCCGGAGGACGGCAAAGTGTGGCTTTACGACGGACGCACCGGCGAGCGGTTTTCTCGCAAGGTCACGGTCGGCACTATGTATGTTTTGAAGCTTAATCACTTGGTGGAAGACAAAATTCACATGCGATCCATTGGGCCCTACTCGCTCATCACCCAGCAGCCGCTCGGCGGCAAAGCGCAGTTTGGGGGCCAGAGATTTGGCGAAATGGAGGTGTGGGCATTGGAGGGGTATGGCGCCGCGCACACGCTCCAGGAAATGCTTACGATAAAATCGGACGATGTGCTGGGGCGCGCCGCAACGTATGAGGCGATCATCAACGGCGAGCGGATCAAAGCGCCGAATATCCCCGCGTCGTTCAATGTATTGGTGAATGAATTGAAGGCGCTGGCGCTGGATGTATCGCTCGTGAAAAAACCGGAGTCATCGGATGAGGAAAAACCTATGGCAATGCCCGCGATGAAGTCCGCAGGCAAATCCGTGCGGGAACGGCAAAAAGTGAAGTAGTGCCTTGCTCGCTGATCATCTGTTCGCTTCAATGTTGCGGTACCCAATGAGGCTAATCCTCGTAGATACCCAATGAACATTTTGAAAACCAAAAAACCGCATTTCTGCGGTTTTCCGGGAATTCTAACTTAGCGTAGAACTCGCCTAACCAACTA
>CAYIQI010000008.1:0-4264 GCA_964365545.1 uncultured Candidatus Saccharibacteria bacterium | reverse complement strand
ATTTCTGCGGTTTTCCGGGAATTCTAACTTAGCGTAGAACTCGCCTAACCAACTATATCCATAATATACGAGCGGTCGTACGAAGTCAATAGTTTATCCACAGATTGTATAAAGCCCAGTAAATATGCCAACAATTAGACAAGAAAGAGTCGTTGACGCGTTCATTGAAGCGGTGGAGGTAAGGGGGTTGAAGCCAATTTTGGCTTCAACGGGAAATTTAGCGAGCCGCGCGGAGCACGTGCGAGCGTAAAAAATTTCCCAGGAATTTTCCGAGGAGGAAAATTTGCACCCCGAGAATTCTCGTTGATTAGGCGAAATTCCGCGCTAAGCCACCCCCACCGCAGATTCATCATAACAAGATAAGAAGTATGGCATCAAGCGTAGGTTGTTATTATTTCTATCGCTTGTGTCTCAGGATGATCCTCAATAAAAAATAAACATATCACACTATGACGGAATCATCTCCTTCCACATCCATATTGACCACGGATTTTGCGGCTATCGCGCTGAAGCTCGCCTCGCCCGAGGACATTATCTCTTGGGGGCACGGCGAGGTGACCAAGCCCGAAACCATCAACTACCGGACCGGCAAGCCCGAGCGGGACGGCTTGTTTGACGAGCGCATTTTCGGGCCCACGAAGGACTGGGAGTGCTACTGCGGCAAGTACCGGCGCATCCGGTACAAAGGCGTGATATGCGACAAATGCGGCGTGGAAGTCACCCGAGCAATCGTCCGGAGAGAACGGATGGGGTGGATTAAGCTGGCGTCTCCGGTGAGCCACATCTGGTTTCTGCGCGGCGTGCCGTCCAAGGTGGGGCTTCTCCTGGACATGTCCGTGGGCAATCTGGAAAAAGTGATTTATTTTGCCGGATACATTGTAGTAAAAATAGATGAAAAAGCCCGCGCCGCGGCGCTCGACGAAATAGACAGGGAATTCAAAGCCAAAACCAAGGGTATGCATGAAAAAGAAGCCGCGGAGCTCAAAGAAGCCCGGGACGCGGCGCGCGAGGAATTGAGAAAACTTGCCGTACATCAGGTGCTTTCCGAGATAGAGTACCACCGTATCAGCCGGAAACACGGCGAGGTGTTTGAGGCCGCCATCGGCGCTGAAGCCATCCGCGCGATTCTGGATCGGCTGGATCTCAAAGCGCTTGCCGCGTCTTTGGAGGCGGACCTGCCCAATCAGACGCCGGTTCTGCGCAAAAAATCCCAACGGCGGCTGCAGACGATCAACGGCATGATCCGCGCGGGCGTGCGTCCGGCGTGGATGTTTTTGACCGTGATACCGGTGATACCGCCGGATCTGCGGCCTATGGTGCAACTCGACGGCGGCAGGTACGCGACATCTGATCTCAACGACCTATACCGGCGCGTGATCAACCGCAACAACCGGCTCAAGCGCCTGTTTGAATTGCGCGCGCCGGATGTGATCACGCGCAACGAGCGGCGTATGCTGCAGGAGGCGGTGGACGCGCTGATTGACAATTCCATCCGGCGCGGCTCCGCGCCCGCGGCATCCCAGGCCCAGCGCCGGCCGCTCAAATCAGTGGCGGACATTCTCAAGGGCAAACAGGGCAGGTTCCGGCAAAATCTCCTGGGCAAGCGCGTGGATTATTCGGGCCGGTCCGTGATCGTCGTGGGGCCGGATCTCGAGCTTACCCAATGCGGCCTGCCCAAAAAAATGGCGCTGGAGCTTTTCAAGCCGTTTGTCATCCGCAAACTCATCGAGCAGGAAGCGGCGCACAATATCCGGGGCGCGGGCAAACTCATCGAGGACCAGAATCCGCATGTGTGGGCCGCGCTGGAGGAGGTGATCGCTGGACGCGCCGTACTGCTCAACCGCGCGCCCACGCTCCACCGCCTCGGGATCCAGGCGTTTTATCCGGTGTTGATCGAGGGCGACGCGATCCAGCTCCATCCCCTTGTCTGCCCGGCGTTCAACGCGGACTTTGATGGAGACCAAATGGCCGTGCACCTGCCGCTGACGGACGAGGCGCAGGCCGAGGCGCAGGACATCATGCTTGCCACAAAGAATCTCCTCAAGCCCGCAACCGGCGACCCTATCATGAACCCCACGCAGGATATTGTACTCGGTTGCTATTTTGCCAACAACATCGTGCCGGGCCTCAAGGGCGAGGGGAAATCTTTTGCTTCCGAAGAAGACGCTCTGCTGGCGTACGACTTTGACGCGGTGGATCTGCAGGCGCGGATCAGCGTAAGAATCAGGAAGCATGAATCAGGAAGCACGGCACGGATAGATACATCCGCGGGGCGCATTCTTTTCAACCGTGCCCTGCCGGATGACTTCCCGTACATGAATCAGGAGATGAAAAACCGCGACCTCGCGGATGTGGTCGCGGCGATCATCAAGCGCTACGGCATTCCCGGTACGCCTGCAATTCTCAACCGCATCAAGCAGTTCGGCTTTGCATACGCCACGCGCTCGGGCATCTCCTGGGGCATTGGTGATCTTAAAATTCCGCACGAAAAAAAGGCGCTGATCGCGGACGCGCGCGGCGAGGTCGCGGTGATTATGGACCATTATCAGCGGGGATTGCTCACGGATCTGGAACGCTATAATCGTATTGTCGAGGTATGGCAGGGGGTAGTGGATGAGATCACGAAGCTCGTGCCGGCCGCACTCGATCGGGAATCCTCGGTGTACACTATGGTGGATTCCCGCGCGCGCGGCTCCTGGACCCAAATCCGTCAGATGTCGGGCATGAAAGGGCTTGTCGTCAACCCCGCGTCACGCATTATCGAGCTGCCGGTGCTTTCTTCATACAAGGAAGGCCTCAATGTGCTTGAATATTTTATTGCAACGCACGGCGCGCGCAAAGGCACGGCGGATACGGCATTGCGTACCTCGGCCGCAGGGTATCTGACGCGCCGGCTCGTGGATGTGGGGCAGGATGTGATTATTATCGACACCGATTGCAAACCAAAAGAAGGCCGCGAGATCGGCAAATCAGGATCGGACGAAATTAACAAAACCATCGGCACGCGCGCATTCAGCCGGATACTTTTTGAAGACGCCAAGGATGCCGACGGCAAAACCGTACTCAAAGCCGGTACCATGGTTGACCAGGATGAGGCGCGCTTGCTCAACGAAAGAGGCGTGGAACGGGTCATGGTGCGCTCTCCCTTGACATGCAGGTCCTTGCGCGGCGTATGCCAGCAATGCTACGGATTCGACCTTGGCAATAATGAGATGGTGAAAAAAGGCGAGGCAGTCGGCATTGTCGCGGCGCAGGCGATCGGCGAGCCGGGAACCCAGCTCACCATGCGCACCTTCCATGTCGGCGGCGTGGCGGGCTCGAGCGACATCACCACCGGCCTCCCGCGCGTGGAGGAGATTTTTGAGACGCGGCCGCCCAAATGGCGCGCCGTGATCAGCGATGTTGCGGGGATGGTGATTGACATTGCGGTGGAAGGCCGCGAGCGCGTGGTCAAGATAGAGATGGCTGATACCATGGAAATCAAAGAGTTCCGTATCCCGTCGCATTCCACGGTGCTTGCGGCAAAAGGGAGTGCGGTTGCGCGCGGGACATTGCTGTCCGAGGGACACGCGGATTTGCGCGAATTGTTCAAGCTTGCGGGCAAAAAAACCGTGGAGCGCTATATCGTCCGCGAGGTGCAGAAGATTTATTCCCTGCAAGGCGCGCCAATCCATGACAAGCATGTGGAGGTCATCGCGCGCTCCATGTTCAGCCGCGTGCGCGTGCGCGATGCCGGAGACACGGATTTGACACCGGGCGAGACGATTGAAAAAGAAGAGTTTCGCCGTGCCAATATCCGGGCACTGCGCGCCGGGAAGACGCCCGCAACCGGCAGCCAGCTCCTGCTCGGCATCACGCGCGTATCGCTTTCAACCTCCAGTTTTCTTTCTGCGGCATCATTCCAGGAAACTGCGCGCGTGCTGATTGACGCGGCGGTGCGCGGCAAACGGGATTATCTGCGCGGGCTCAAAGAAAATGTCATCATCGGCCGTCTCATTCCGGTCGGCACCGGATTTCGCAAAGTGTCATAATATAGGCAATAACCCCGCGGTGAATCCCGCGGGGCTTGTGGAAAACTACGATGGACGAAGACGGCTTGCGCTGATGTGGTTTTTTCTTGTAGAATGGCGGATGATGGCGCGCAAAAAACAAAAAGCGACGAAAAAGAAGCGTCGGGACGAGGAGGATGAAATCGGCTCGGCGGGCGGCGGCATCCACCACCAGACCAAAAAAGGGATATTTGCCATTGGCTCTTTTGTCGCGG
>CAYIQI010000007.1:0-12388 GCA_964365545.1 uncultured Candidatus Saccharibacteria bacterium | reverse complement strand
TCCCCCGCATTCCCGCATCGTGCGCCATACGGCTCGTCAGCATTTCATTTTCAAATTCTACCGGCAACCCGCTTGCGGCACGAAGTTTTTCTCCAAACGAGATGGCTTGAGCCGACATCTCGCTCTTTCTCCCGTCCAGCCCGAGCGGCAGGCCGATGATTATTTTCTCAATCTCTTCTTTTTTCACGACCGATGTTATCTCGTCAATCGCCTGCGCATCGTTCTTGCACTTAAGCGCGGATTGCGGCACCGCGATCCGCGTATCCCCGTCTGCTGTGGCGAGCCCGATCCGCCGCATCCCATAATCAATCCCCAAATATCGCATCCCATTTATCATACTATACCAGCAAAAAAATAAAAGTGCGTGTCGCCGAATCTACCCATCCACGCCCCATCCCACATCCAAACTATCATTTTGATACGATCGTACGGGAATGATAGTTTCATCTACGATGTCGCGACACGAATCGTCCCTTGTTTTGTAACCGAAAAAATATGGACATGGCCGAGGAGATCCCGATCGCGAAGCGCATGGATAAAATCTTCGTCAATCGTCCCTTTTGCCACCCATACGCTTTTTTGGACCATTTCACACCCCATCTCAATAAGGCACCTGCGCATCCAGTCGCGTTTCCTTCGTTCCCGCTCCGGTATGTCATACGCCACAATGGTGATGCCACTGCCGCGCGGTTTTACAAAAATGGCATTGGCGCCTGAAAAAGGATCTTCACGCGCTTTTTTATATCGCATCATTCTTTCTATCCCGCGTTCCGTAAGCGCCCAACCGGACTTATGCGACTTTGTCTTTTTGACAACCAAGCCCTGCCTTTTGAGGTACTGGAGTGTGTGATGAAATTGCCGGCGATCACGGTACGCATCCGCCCAATTTTTCTTAAACCATTGCCGCTCCTCAGTCGGAATCCGATAAAACCACCGCCGTGTTTCCTCCCGCGTTGAGAGTAGAATATCGCCGAGGGTTAATAGTCCCTCCGCTTGAAACTGCAGTGCCGCCAGCAGAAGTTCAACAAACTTTGCCATATCCCCATACTATCATTCTCGTACGATCGTATCAATATGATAGTTTTAAAATCTATTCTCCATTGTCAATCCTTCTTCTACGCTCGTCAAGCGTTTCGCCCTCATACATCCAATACAGCGTTCCTGCAACAGGATTTTTATACCTGAGTAATTTCTGAGATGATAGAGATAAACTCGTTTTTTCTCCGCTCAATTCGATTGCATTAGCAGGCAATACTTTCGCCTTTATTGATTCGTCACGGGAAAAGTATACTTCCGCGCCAACGGGTATCCCATATTTTCTGAAATCGAAGCGGGAACGCGTCTTTTTCCTTTTCTCTATTTCTTTTTGTTCTGCCGTTGTCGCCGCTATGGCAGGTGGCGTTATCTCCTTGATTTGTATCCGCTTCATCGCGATAACGACCCGCTCCGGATCCATTTTGAAAAATTCGCGACTGTCTCTCACACGCCGATCGGAAAAAATAGCGTGAAGCCATTTTTCATCATCACGCACATTTTTTACCTCACATGCATAGAAAACCTCAAACGGAAGCGCTGTATTGGTTCTATCCAACTGCCTTAATCGTTCATCGAGCGCACCGTTTGTAAATCCAATTTTTATGTATCCGGGCATTGATTCGTTCGTCAGAATGTAAATAATTCCCTGCATATGGATTTTATTTTCCTTAAATAGAAGTCAACACCTCTGCGCCATCTGCAGTGACTGCGACCGTGTGTTCAAAATGCGCGGCGAGGGCGCCGTCTTTGGTGCGGAAGGTCCACTCGTCATCGTCCAAGATGATGCGCCAGCCGCCCAAGGTCGCCATGGGCTCCACTGCGATCACCATCCCCTCCTGCAATGTTGCGCCGGTACCCGGCGCGCCGAAATTGGGAATCATCGGCGGTTCGTGCAACGCATACCCCACGCCGTGTCCGGCAAGATCACGGATAATGCCCAGACGATCTTTTTTGAGCCGTGTCTCAACTGCGTGACCGATGTCGCCAATAGTTGCCCCAGGGCGGATTATGGCAATCGCCTCATCCAACGACTCGCGAGTCGCGCGGATGAGGCGTTCCGCATCCGCGGAAATTTTTCCAATGCCGATGGTAATGGCCATATCGGTCACCATGGCCTGCCGGACATTGGATGCCGGATGCTGGAAATCCGGCGGGGGAATCCCAGTTTCCAATTTCCAATTTCCAGTTTCCAGTTTCGGCCACCGCATTCCGATATCAAGAGAGAGTACATCGCCCTCTGCCACTATCCGATTGCCGCGGGGAATGCCATGCACTACTTCATCATTAATTGATATGCAGATACTCGCCGGAAACGGCGCCTTCGCATCAATAATCCGATATCCTTTGAATACCGGATCGCCGCCTGCCGCGCGAATCATCCGCTCCGCCATCGCATCCAAGTCCTTGGTGGAAACACCGGGCCGCGCCGCCCGGGCAAGATCGCGTAAAATGATGGCAAGGCGCATGCCGCCTTGCCGTAAAGTTTTGATTTCTTCTTCGGTCTTACGCGAGAATGGCATTATTTTTTTGGCCAGCGCTTGCCCAATTTGGAGGCGAGCGCGCGGTCAATCTCCCGGAACACTTTTCCCGGCGATAACTCGCCATTGACCCGTACTAAGCGGCCGCGGCGCCCATAATAACGGAGTACCGGTGCCACATCGCGCGGAAAATAATCCAGGCGATTCTCTATCGCGGCGGGCGTATCATCTGCCCTGCCCCGCGCAGCCAGGCGCTCGCGCGCCTCACGACGGCTTACATCAACATAAACGCAAATCGGCAAGGGTCTGCCGTGCCATGCCAAAATCTCATCAATGAGTTTCGCTTCTGACAGGCGCCGCGGCGTACCGTCGCCCACGAGATATTTATCCGCATTGCCTCCCTCTACGAACGCCCGCATCCAAAGAAAGATCGCGAACCACCACGGAAAAAGTTCCCCCCGCTCCATCAGGCGCGTACGCGCAAGTTCCGTGGTAATATTCTTGCGCTCGATCAAACTGCGTAAGAACCTGCCGGTCTCCATATGAAAAACGCCCCGTTTCTTCAGGCGGCTCAACAGGAATCGGGCCTGCGTTCCCTTGCCCGAGCCGGAGCGCCCGAGCACAACGATCGTAAGTTTATTCTTGAGATTTTTTTCCATGCTTAAAATTCCCGGCACTACCCCCCTTCGTACTCACGCATGACGAGCTGGGCATCCGCCTGCTTCATGGTCTCGATAATCACCGAGACGGCGATGAGGAGCGCGGTGCCGCCGATATTGAGCGCTTTGACCGTAAATATACTCTGCACGATCAACGGCAAAATTGCAATCACGCCCAGAAACAGGGCGCCGGCAAGCGTGATCCGCGTCAGGATCCACGCGAAGTATTCGCTCGTGGGCCTGCCGGGACGGATACCCAGGACAAATCCTCCTTGTTTTTGCAGATTCTCCGCGAGCGCATCGGGATCGAAAGTAACGGCGGTATAAAAATAAGTGAACACAAACACGAGCAGAAAATAAACGCCCCCGTACAGCCACTGATTATTGAAAAGCCCCACCAGAAACACCGCAGCGTTATGCACATAGGGATTGGCTGCGCCGGAGAAGAAACTCCCGATAAGTCCGGGGAACAAAATAATGGATACGGCAAAAATAATCGGGATGACCCCTGCCTGATTCACCCGCAACGGCAGATGCGTGGATGTGCCGCCAAACACCCGGTTGCCGCGGATGCGTTTAGCGTATGACACGGGGATATCGCGTTCTCCTTCCGAAATAATAACCACACCTGCAATCACGACCAGCGCCACAGCGGCGAACGCAATATAGCCGGGAATCTGATCCGGAGCGAATGTAAAAAGCTCCTGCTGGAAAGAACGGGGCAGAGACGAGACAATGCCCGCAAGAATCATGAGCGAGACGCCGTTGCCGATTCCCTTTTCGGTGATGAGTTCCCCAAGCCACATAAGAAAAATACTCCCGGCGACAATCACCATCAGATTGGACGCATACCCCGCGAGGCCGAGCGGCGCTATCACCTGCTGACGGATCAGAAGCGTCAAAAGGCCATACCCCTGCAGCAGGGCGAGCGGTATGGTCAGGAGCCGCGCATATTGATTAAAGCGTTCGCGGCCCGCCTCGCCCTCCTCCTGATAAATTTCTTTCAGGCGGGGGATGATCATCGTGAACAACTGCATGATAATGGATGCCGTGATAAAAGGACCGACGCCAAGCATCACGATAGAGAGGTTCTCAAGCGCGCCGCCCGAAAAAATATTGAGCAGGCCGAAAAATTGATTGCCGGCAAGAAACGTTTTGAGGCGCAGGGGGTCTACGCCCGGCGCCGGGATCGCCGCCGCGGCGCGGAATACCGCGAGTAGCGCCAAAACCACCAGCGCCTTACGGCGCAGATCCGGAATCGTAAACAGCAAGCGGAGCTTTTGAAACATTGAATTAGGGTTGGGAGTTAGGGAACGCATTTCTCATTCCTGATTCCTGCTTCATGCTTTCTGATTTAGTCTTGCGCGTTGCGGCGGCGGAAAAAGCGACACCTCTAAAAATGAGTCCTTTTCCTATCTCGCCGCGGCCGAGGATTTTTACTTGCGGCAATTTGCCCTTTCTCTTTGCGACCATGCCCTTTGCGGCCAGCGACCCGGGACTTATGGTGTCACCCGATGCAAAACGCCGCTCTATAGCATCAAGATTGACCACCGCGGGTTTGGGGCGGAACGGCCGGAAGCGATACCCGCGCAGTTTGGGAATCTTCTTAATGATGTCGCGCTCTTCCGGACGGAATTTGCCGCCGGCGCGCGCACCCTGGCCTTTGATGCCGCGGCCCGAATACGTGCCGCGCTTTCCTCCGCGGCCCACGCGCCGCGCAATTTTGCGCTGATTATTTCTTTTGAGTTGATGGATCTGCATATGACGAAGAATCAAGTATAAAGAGTCAAGAATCATGCACGGCGTTTCTTTCCTTCTCGCCTTGATTCATAATTCTTGCTTCTTGAGTTTTTTGAGCGCTTCCATAGTTGCGCGGGCGTTGTTGAGTTTGTTGGGGGTTCGGCCAAGAATTTTTGCCGTCAGATTCCTTATGCCTACCAGGTCCGCAAGCATCCGCACCGGGCCTCCGGCAACAATGCCGCGCCCCTCGCGGCCGGGCTTGAGCAAGACGCGGGAAGCGGCAAATTTTGCCTCCACCGCGTGCGGAATTGATTTAGCTGGGGTAAGCGGCACAACGATAAGATGTTTTTTTGCCTGAAACGCGCCTTTATCCACCGCGTCGGCAACACTCGCGCCCTTGCCGAGTCCGAGCCCGATGCGGCCGTTCCGATCGCCGACCACGATCGTCGCGCGAAAACTGAATCGCCGTCCGCCGGCAACCACACGGGCTGTCCGCCGGATATCCAGCACTTTCTGATCCATATCGGACTTGCGCGACCGCGGCTCATTATTTGACCGTTGCCCTCGTTTTATCATAAAATTTTTGTCGTTACATCGCCAAACCGTGTTCGCGCGCCGCATCCGCAATCGCGCGCACGATACCGTGATACCGGTATCCACCGCGGTCAAACACCACCATGGCAATCTTACTCGCCTGCGCTTTCTTTGCAATCGCGGCGCCCAAAAGAACAGCTCCCGCCCTCCGGCCGCCCTGCTTTGCCGGAATGTCCCGATCGCTTGCCGCCGCGATCGTCCTGCCCGCCGCATCATCAATGAGCTGCACCAGCAGATGCTTATTGGAACGAAATACCGAAAGCCGGGGACGCGCTGCCGTGCCTTTTATTTTTGCCCGCACTCTCCGGTGACGACGCAGACGTTTTTGTTTTCTTTCTTTTGGATTCATATTTTTCCCCTGATTCATAATAAGATCCCACCTATGCGGTCGTGGCGCCCTTTTTCCCGGCCTTTCTCCTGATTACCTCGCCTTGATACCGGATCCCTTTGCCCTTGTAGGGCTCGGGTTTTTTGAATGCGCGGATCGCGGCCGCAGCACTCCCCACCGCCTCACGATCCGCGCCTGACACCGTAATCGTATTGCGCTCCACCGCGAGCGCAATGCCCGGCGGCGCATCAAACCGCACCGGATGCGAAAACCCAAGTTGCATCACGAGCGTGGCGCCCTCCATCGCCGCGCGATACCCGATTCCTTCAAACTCAAGCTTTTTCGCAAATCCCGATACGACACCGCTCACCATATTGGCGATCAGCGCGCGCGAGAGGCCCCAGAGCGCCGTGGTCCTGCGGGAGGAGACGCGGGGCGACACGATGATTCTTTCTCCGTCCACCGCAACATTAATCTCCGGCACGATGGTGCGGGTCAGTGTTCCCTTGGGCCCCGAAACCGTAATCACGCCATCCGCGATTTCCACGCGTACGCCGGGCAAGAGAGAAATGGGTTGTGCGCCAATTCGCGACATAATAACGGTTCTTACCAAATTTCCGCGATGACTTGCCCCCCGACTTTTTCCCGCCGCGCTTCCTCGCCGCTCAAAACGCCTTTTGGCGTCGTCAACAGCAGCATCCCCCCGCGCGGCGCCCGCTGCAATTCCCGATAACGCCGGTACACCCTGCGTCCCGGCGTTGAGATGAGGCGCACGCCATGCACTTTCGGGTTTTCCTTTCCGCCGACCAACGCCACATCAAGGAATTTTTTCACGCGCTTGCCTTTACGCTCGACCCTGCCCAGAAATCCCCCGCGCTCGAGCGTGCGCGCGATATCATGCTTCAGGCGCGAATACGGAATCTGCGCGGCCTCGTGTCCCGCGGCCTGCGCATTTTTTATTCGAATGAGAAAATCAGAAATGGGATCCATAACTTGCCGAAAGACGAAGGACAAAAGATTTCCGCCGCCCTTCGCTTTTGTCGTTCGTTATACGTTTTACCAACTTGATTTTTTAATGCCTGGAATCTCTCCTCGATTTGCCAATTCTCTAAAGCAGATACGGCAGAGATCAAAATCCCTCATATAGGCGCGCTTGCGTCCGCAACGAAAACACCGCCTTACCACGCGCGACGCATATTTGATGGGCTTGAGCGCTCTTGCAATAACCGATTTCTTTGCCATAACTCTGGATTCTATATTCTGGATTCCGGACTCCGGATTGGAAATCCCATCAATTTCAATAATGCGATGCCCTCCTCGCGTTTTTTCGCCGTAGTCACCACTGTCACCTCCATCCCAAACAGCATCTTATAATCCTCACCGATCATCTCGGGGAATACGATATGCTCTCTGATGCCGATTGTCAAGTTCCCTTTCCGGTCAAATGATTTCTCATCAAGCCCGCGGAAATCGCGCGTCCGCGGCAGGGCGACGCTAACCAGACGCGATAAAAAATCATCCATGCGCGCGCCGCGCAGAGTCACCTGTAATCCCACAATCAGCCCTTTGCGCGTTTTGAACGCGGCGATTGCTTTTTTTGCCGGACGCGCCGACGGCTTCTGGCCTGTGATCATCGCCGCATACTTTTCAATCTCGGTCCGTTCTTTTTCTTCGCGCGTCCGCCCGATGCCGATGTTCACCACCGCTTTTTCAATCCTTGGCGCCGCCATCGCATTGCGATACCCGAATTTTTCTTTCAGTCCGGGTAGCGCCTTTTTTTTATATAATGCTCGCGTATCCATATCTATAATTCTTATAGTATCTTCCCGCAGGCGCGACATGCCCGCTGCCTTTTGTCTCCCGCGCGCCGCATCACCAGACGCGTCGGCTTGCCGCATCCGGGGCATACCACCATCGCGCGCGATGCTTGAAACGGCAACGGAACGCTCACCAGCTCTCCTTTCTGCCCTTGCTTGCGCGCCCGCACATGCTTTTTTTTCACATTCACTCCCTCCACCACGATCCTGCGCTCATCAGGGAAAACCGCCCGAACAGCGCCGGTTTTTCCGCGGTCGTTGCCCGAAATTATTTTTATCGTGTCGCCTTTTTTGATTTTCATACTGCGGGTGATCGGGTTATTGCGCAAGGGACCTATACCACTTCTTGCGCAAGCGAAATAATCTTTGCATATCCCCGGTCACGAATCTCGCGGGCAATAGGACCGAAGATACGGCCGCCCTTGGGATCAACGCCGTCAATCACCACCCCCGCATTATCATCAAAGCACACATACGATCCGTCCGGCCGCCGGTACGGCGCGTGCTGACGGACAATGACAGCCTTCACAACATCTTTTTTCTTGACTTGCTTACGGGGCTCGGCGATCTTCACCGACGCCACGACCACATCGCCGAGACGCGCGTAGCGGCGCCTGCTGCCACCCAATACCTTAATCACCTGGAGCAGTTTCGCTCCGGAATTATCAGCTACTTTTAACATGGTGCGCGGCTGTATCATATCACGTAAATTGCGAGTCAGGAATTATGAATCAAGGGCTTCACTTCGCCTGATTCCTGCTTCATATTTCCTGACTCCAAGGATTCGGCTTCAGGATCATCCATGGTTGCTTCAGATTTCCTCACCAAAGAAACGGCTTCCCATCTTTTTTCTTTGGAAAGCGGGCGCGTCTCCCGCATGGTAATGGTATCGCCGACGCGGTATTCATTTTTCTCGTCATGCGCCTTAAATCTTTTGGATACGCGGTAATACTTCCCGTATTTGGGGTGTTGGTGTAGCGTGTCCACCCGGACCACGACGGTCTTTTGCATTTTTGCCGATACTACCGTGCCTTGCAGTGTACGCATAAATAAACAGAAGTTAGGGGTTAGGGGTTAGGGGTGCGCGGAGGAGCGTCAGAATGCGTGCGGCGTCTTTCTTAAGCAACGCGACTTCCTTTACATTCTTTACTTTTTTCTGCTGGAGCAGAAAGCGCAGCGCGCCGATGCGCTCGCGCCGTTGCACGAGCAACGCCGCCAGCTCCTCCCGCGATTTTCGCCGCAATTCGTTCATTTTCATACTCCGGAAGAAATAAATCTGGTTTTCACCGGTAACTTATGGCTGGCGAGGCGCATCGCCTCGGCGGCCGCCTCCGCGCTCACGCCATCGATTTCAAATAAAATCCGACCGCTCTTGACCGGCACGACATAATGGTCCACCGCGCCCTTGCCGCCGCCGAGCGTCACCTCGGGCGGTTTTCTGGTCACCGGCTTATCCGGAAAAATGCGTATCCATATCTTCCCGCCCCGCTGGATCGAATGGGTCATGGCGCGGCGCGCCGCCTCGATCTGGCGCGCCGTAATCCAGCGCGGCTCCAGCGCCTTCAACCCATAGGAGCCGAACGCAAGCTCGCTCCCGCGGGTCTCAATCCCGCGCGTGCGTCCCCGCTGCCATTTTCGGTGTTTTACTTTTTTGGGCTGCAACATACGCAGGATAAAGGGTCGAGCCAATAGCCAATAGCAGATTGGCAAAATATATCTTCAAAATCCTAAAATCCTATTGGCTATACCCTATTAACTATACCCTTCTCGAAAACATCCCCCTTATAAATCCACACTTTTACCCCGATCGTCCCATAGGCGGTATACGCCGTTTTCTCCGCGTAGTCAACATCCGCCCGGATCGTCTGCAACGGTACCCTGCCACGCTTGCCCCACTCGTAACGCGCCATTTCAGCGCCGTCCAATCTGCCTTTCATGGCGATTTTCACGCCTTCCACTTCACGGGCTTGAGCAATCTTGTCCAATGCCTGCTTCAACACGCGCCGGAACGGCATGCGCTTTTCAATCTCCTCCACGATCATTTCTGCGGCGATCGGGGCATGCGTCTCCGGAGACCGCACCTCCTCAATCGTCACTTTCATTTCCCGTTTCTTCTGCTGGGGAACGGCGCGGCGCGAAGGGCCCAGGCGCGCCAGGAACTTCTCAATCTCGCGTTTTAATTTTTCCGCGCCTTCCCCGCTGCGGCCAATGACAATCCCGGGACGCGCGGTTTTGATAATAATATGCAGGAGATTCGGAAACCGTTCTATCTCAATGCTCTTGATATGCGCGGTGCGCAGCTTACGCTCAAGCCAATGGCGCAAAGACGTATCCTCGCGCAAATACTCCGCAAAAAGCTTATTGCCAAACCAGCGCGACTTCCAGGTGGTCAATCCGCCCATTCGGAATATATAAGGATGTACGCGATGAGTCATATTGCTTTTCGTTGAAATATGCGGCGGATCGCTCCCGTTGCTTTTGGTTTTTGCGGACGCAGAACCCCTTGCACCGGCGTATGCTCCGGCCGCGCGGTTTCGCTTGTTTCCCTCAAGTCCTCGCGCGTGGCCTCGCGCACGATCGGCGCTCCCTCGCGCCTCCTCGCGGCCACCGTGCCTTCGGTCTCAAGAATCAACATCACATGGCTTGTCCGGCGCCGGACGGGCGCGGCCCTGCCGAACGCGCGGGGACGGAACCGCTTGCTGACCGGACCGGGATTCACGCGGACATCCTTGATTGTCAACCCGGCGTCTCCGATAAGAAAGTTATGCTTGGCGTTGGCAACCGCGGACTGCAAAAGTTTATCCAGAGGATCGCCCGCGCGCTTGACGAGGCGCGTGAGCTCGCGCCGGGCGTCCTCCACTGCCATACCCTTGATGAGGCCGGCGACGAGGCGCACCTTGCGGGGCGCTACATGCAAATGGCGAAGTTGAGCTTTGATCTCCATACCTGTCTAAAAATTATTTTTTCTCCGCCGGAGCCGCGGCCTTGGCTTTCTCCGCCTCCGCGGCTTTTAATTCTTGCTCTTTCTGCATTTTCCCGCCATGGCGCACGAATTTCCTTGTCGGCGAAAATTCGCCGAGGCAATGGCCGACCATATCTTCCATAATTCTCACCTCGATAAATGCCCTGCCATTATGCACGCCGAACAAATATCCGATCATATCGGGCGTAATCGTAGAGTCCCGCGCCCATGTTTTGATCGCGGTTTTGCCGCCCGGTGCCGTCCGCGCCATGTGCTTGGCGATCGACGGATGGATATAAGGGCCCTTTTTTATTGATCGCGCCATACTTTACACCTTATACTCGATTATTTTCTGCGCCGGGAAAGAATATATTTACTCGACTGTTTCTTGGGGTCCCGCGTTTTGACGCCGCGGGCGGGCTTGCCCCATGGGGTTGCCGGGCCGCGCCTCCGCCCGATCAGCGAGCGGCCCTCGCCGCCGCCGTGCGGATGGTCAACCGGATTCATTGCACTGCCGCGCACCGTGGGACGCACGCCTTTGCGCCGGTTGCGTCCCGCATTGCCGATCGTCATAAACCGATGCTCGGCATTGGACAATGCCCCGATAGACGCCCAATTCTGCGAGCGCACCATGCGCACTTCTTTGGAAGGAAGCTGGAGGTGAGTATACCCGCCTTCCTGCGCCAATACAAGCGCGCCGGCGCCCGCCGAGCGCACCAGCGCCCCGCCCCGTCCCTGCTCCAATTCGACATTGTATACCGATGTGCCAACCGGAATATTGCCGAGCGCCAGCCGATTGCCGGGCGCCACCGGCGCATCGGGCGAAACCAGCATCTCGCTCCCGACGCGCCATCCTTGCGGCGCCAAAACATAGCGCTTCTCGCCGTCCCGATACACCACGAGCGCGATGAGACAGGTGCGATTGGGATCGTACTCCAGAGAGACGACCCGTGCCGGCACGCCGATTTTGTCGTACCGGAAATCAATCTCGCGCCACCGGCGCTTGACCCCGCCGCCTTTATGCCGCACCGTAATGCGGCCCGCGGAATTGCGTCCGACATCGCGCTTGCGGCCGCGCGTCAGGCGTTTTTCGGGTTTTGCCTTTGTGATCACGCCGCGCCATTCAATGAATTCGGCGGAGCGGCGCGACGGAGAAGTAGGGGAATACTTTTTCATAAGATTTATTGGAAATCGTAGGCTCACAGCGTCTCTATCTTCTGTCCTTCTTCCAACTGCACCATCGCTTTTTTAAATCCTTGTTTCCACCCGATCTGCCTGCCGCGCCGGCGCTCTTTTGCGGGCTGGACAATCATGCGGACGGCCGCCACGCCCACGCCGTAGCGGCTGGCCGCCGCCTCGGCAACCATGCGCTTATTGGCACCCGCCGCAACTCTCAAGATATAGACGCCGCGGGCCGCAAGGTCCGTCGCCTTTTCCGTCGTGTGCGGCGCGAGCAGGACGCCCGCGCCCTTGCCGCCTTTTTCATCAGCGCGTTCCGCCGCCTTTTCCTCATGCGCCGCCGTCTCTGCCGGCGATTTTACAGCATCACCCACGGCGGCACGCGGCGCTATTGCCGGCGGCCGGGGACTTACCTCTTTTTTTCCCAAAATTTTATCCCAAATAGCCATAAACGAGAATCAAAAATCACGAATTAAGAATCAAGTGCGCGAACTGCTCTGTTTTGTTCCGGCGATTATCTCCAATGCATCCTTTCCCACGACAAGATATCTGTGCTGCAGGAGCATATACGCGTTCAGATTGCGCGCCTCGTCCAC
>CAYIQI010000006.1:0-12442 GCA_964365545.1 uncultured Candidatus Saccharibacteria bacterium | reverse complement strand
AGAAGCATCTCCCGATACCCCGCCTTAATTTCAAATTTTTGGAATTGAGATTTCATATTTCTTACACCCCTTATTCGCACGAATAAGGGGTGTAGTAGTTTCAATATCCGTGGGTTTTATCCACGAGATTGGGTAGGCATTCTCCTTTCAGAAACGCTTTGAGATTAAGGACAAACTGCTCCATCGCGCGATCCATATATTTTTCCGAGAGACCGGAATGATGCGGCGTGATGATGACATTCTCCATCGCCCACAGCGGACTTGTTGGCAGAAGCGGCTCTTCTTCCGTCACATCCAGTCCGGCGCCTGCGATCAATTTTTTGCGGAGCGCCACAATCAAATCTTTCTCATTGACAATGGCGCCCCGCGCAATGTTGATAAGTACCGCGGTCTTTTTCATGCGGCGGAATTCCCTCATGGCAAACCAGTAATGGGTCTCGCGGGTGTAGGGTGCGGCAATCACGACAAAATCCGCCTGCGGGAGCATGGTAAGTAATTTGTCCGCGGCTTTTAGCTCCGCGACATACACGGGTTTATTTCTCCCGCTCCGGCTCACCGCAACCACACGGCATCCGAGTGTATGCGCAAGCCGCGCCGCCTCTCGCCCGATGTCGCCAAGACCGGCGATTAAAATGGTTTTGCCACGCAGTTCCAAAATATCGTTTTTCTTCTCCCATGCGCGGCACGCCTGATTACGAAATGTATGATAAAATCCGCGCGTGAAAATCAGCATGAATCCGATAATGTGCTCGGCAATCGGCACCGCGTGAATACCGGAAGAATTGCTCAAAATAATCGGCGAGGCGATGATCTCGGGCGTCAGCGCCCGATCCATGCCCGCTGAAAAAGAGTGTATCCATTTGAGGTTTTTGGCGTGCGCGACCAATGGCGGAATCTGCCACGGAAAGGCGGCGATCACATCAGCATCCACGGCATGACGCTTGATTTCAGCGGCACTCTTTACCGCGATAATAGTCGCGTTCGGCGTCGCGGCCTGCAGGTCGCGGATATGCGCGGCAGTAATAAAAAACGGCTTCTCCTCACGTTTGATAATCAGTATTTTCATGTAATCTACATTATATCATACCCCACGCGGATATTAGTACCTTCGGCTTTTATTTTGCGGATCGTGATGACGCCTATCTCGCCGAGATTTTTAACATGCGTGCCGCCACACGGGACTCCGAATTCTCCAAACATAACTATTCTGCCGAGCTTGTCGCCCGGAACTATCGCCGCAGGATTGCGCGTCATCATACGCGCCATTTCCTCCGGTGTCGGAAACAAGATTTTCGTTTCGAGATCTTCGGCGATAAATATTTTACCCAGCGTCTCCAAATCCAATTTTATTTTCTCTTTGTCCAGCCCCTCAAGCGAGCCCGCGTACTCCACATACGGCCCCTGCGGGAAATGAAATCCCTTGCCCGGAGTCCACGGCAATCCGAGTGCTACCACCGCCATATCAACCATATGCCCGACCGAATGCAGACGGCTATGGAGCGTGCGCCGCGCCTCATTTACCGATAACTTAACCTGTTCTCCGATTGAAAAATTGCCGTGCTCAAAATGCCCGATGTGTTTTACCGTCCCATCTGCAAAACGAGTTTCCTCCACGATGAATTTCCCTGCGACAGATTCAATCACCCCCGTATCATACGGCTGTCCCCCGCCCTGCGGATAAAAAATAGTCGCATCCAGCATCACCACGGTTTTGCCGCCATCCTCGGTCGTCTGTTCCACTCGCGCGTCAGCCGTGAGCGCCAAAAAATCCTCCATATACAGAAGTTTTGTCGGTGTCATATATTTTTCCGCGCCGCGAACGCGAACTCGTCAAAATATAATTCCAGATCCGCGAGCGAGGCGCCGTACTCCCGGCCGCCCAGCGCCGCGTCGCAGAATACCTCGCGACTGCGAAGAATCTCGCGCAGGCCTCGGCGCCACCGCGGATCCGCAACCGTCAAATCAAAAAGCTCCAACGCCCGCGCCATCGCGGCGTCAAAACCCGCCGCGTCGCGGCCCTGCGCCAGCCGCGCGCGGCTGACTTCACTGCCGATATTGCCCATCTGCTCGCAAAGCGTGAGCGCCTGCCAATGCCCGGCCGCAAGATCTTGATGAATCATAAACATATCTTATCATAAAACCTTTGCAGACGCGCACCATAATAAATCCCTCACCAGCACATTCATGCCGGCAGTGGCAGGCGCAGAGCGCGGCTTGCCCAGGGCAAAGCCGATTTCAACTGCGCAAGCTGCAACTGCCGCAGAGTTGATCCTTCCTGCGGTGGGAGCCGGTACGCATGCGATGCCCAATAACCTGCGGCCACGGCGATCAACTCCGGATCATCCAGTGTCACATCCCACGGCGCAGGTCCACCTTCTGTATGCAAACTCGGTAGCCATGCAATCAAATCCAGACGCGGCGTGCCGACACTTGCCCAATTCCAATCCACCAACAAAGTCCTGTCTCCGGCAAAACAGATGTTGTCGCTCCGGACATCCAGATGCACCAGAGCAGTGCCGCTGAAATCGGCGGCCTGCTCGGCTTTTATCAAAACCGGAAGAGATGCGGCAAGCCACTCGGGAGACGCAAGGCCAAGACCCAGAAATCCGCTCGGATCCGCGGCAATCTCCTCCCAGCCGAACGGCTCTTTGAAAAAATCTTTTACCGGCGGCAATGCCGGCGGCGGCTCTGTTGCCGCAATTTTTTTCAATACATCCCGCACTCTGACGATCCGGTCCGGAGACCAGGGTGGAGGCCAAAAGCCGTGGCTCAAATCCTCCAAAATAAGCAGCGGGTGGTCGCCATCTTCCCATGCGAGAAATCTCGGTAAAAAATCCGCTCTCAATGCGTTGTAAATCCGGTATTCATTTCTCAACCATCGCGCCGTGTTGTCATCAGTCGCTACTTTCACAAAAACCGACGCGCCGTTTTCCAATCGCACGATATACCGCTCCGCAGCCGTGTATCCTTTCGAAATAGAATACCACGCAACCGGTTTTGAGCCGATGATTTTTTCAACCTGTTGAATCAACGCGTGCGACGGCTGCATAGTAAATTTTTTTCTTTTTCCACTGCACCCCCTATTCGTACGAATAAGGGGTGTAGTGCTTTTCACGCTCCATGGCATTTTTTATAATTACTAACGAGTCCGCAGGCGAAAACTTATTTTCATCTGGGACGAGTGCCGGAATTTCAAGCGGTGTCATTTTCCATGACACCGCTTATATTTTTTTCCGCTGCCGCAGGGGCAGGGATCGTTGCGGCCGACCTCGGGTTTGGGTGCGGCGGGCGCGCCTGCAGGCGTGCCGCTTGATAGAGCGTTCATGGGCGCGGGCGGTGCGCCGCCCGCTCCGAATGATATTTCTGGACGCCGTTCATCACGCCTCTGCGGAATATCAGAATGGATGTGGCTGCCTGTTTTAAAAATGGTTTGTACTACCTGCGAGCGGATCGCCCCCTGCAATTCGCGGAACAGGCGGCTTCCCTCATTTTTATATTCCACGAGCGGATCGCGCTGGCCGTAGGCGCGCAGGCGCACCGCATCGCGCAGATGCTCCATCTCGTCCAAATGATCCATCCATAACGAATCAATGGAACGGAGGAGTGTGGCGCGTACTACCTCGGCCATCTGCTCCTCGCCCACTGTTTTTTCACGCTCCTCGTAGATGCGCCGCAAGATCTCGGAAAGATAGGTTGCTATTCCCATGCGTTTTTCCTCGCCGCCGCCAGTGCCCGATGCGACCTCGCGCAATTTTTCATGAACGCCGCCCGGGACTTGGGCAATCGCTCTTACCGTCTCGAAAATCTCTTCGGTGTTCCATTCGTCTCCGGCGGTATGAAAATCCACCAGCCGACGGATTTCCCCATCCATCATCTCAAAAATCCTTTCTTTCAATCCCATTCCTGATTCCTGATGCCTGATGCCTGATTCTCGTATAAAGAGTATCTCCCTGCGCATGCGGTATATCGCGTCGCGCTGGCGATTCAGCACATCGTCGTATTCGAGCACCTGCTTGCGCGCGTCAAAATGGAATCCTTCTATTTTCCCCTGCGCGGATTCAATTGCGCGCGAGACGATTTTATTTTCAATCGCCTCGTCCTCCGGCAGGCCGAATGCCTCCATCATCCGCTTGATTTTATCCGAGCCGAAAATCCGCATCAGGTCATCATCCAGCGACACAAAAAATTGCGACAGTCCCGGGTCGCCCTGTCTGCCGGAGCGGCCGCGCAATTGATTGTCGATCCTGCGCGCCTCATGCCGCTCGGTGCCAATCACATGGAGTCCGCCTGCACGACGCACTTCCTCCGCTTCTTGGGCATCCGGCTCGCCGCCTCCCAAAATAATATCCACGCCGCGGCCCGCCATGTTAGTCGCGACCGTGACCGCGCCTTTTTTACCGGCTTGCGCGATCACGAGCGCCTCCTGCTCATGATTTTTTGCGTTCAACACCGAATGGCGCACGCCCTCAACCTCCAACAGACGCGACAGCCGCTCGCTTTTTTCAATAGACACGGTGCCGATAAGCACCGGCTGTCCCGCGGCAGTGCGCTCTTTCACCTCGCGCGCCACGGCCTGAAATTTGCCCCGCTCAGTGCGGAAAATAAGATCGGCTCTGTCCTGCCGTATCATCGGCCGATGCGTTGGGATGGAAATAACATCAAGATTATACACTTTGTGAAATTCTTCGGCGCTGGTCTGCGCGGTGCCGGTCATGCCGGCAAGTTTGCCGTACATACGGAAATAATTTTGGAAGGTGATGGTGGCAAGCGTCCGTGATTCCTGCTGGATTTGCACGCCCTCTTTTGCCTCCACCGCCTGATGCAAGCCCTCGCTCCAGCGGCGCCCGGGCATGAGGCGGCCGGTGAACTCATCCACAATAATTACTTGCCCGTCTTTCACCACATAATTGCGGTCGCGGGTATAAAGCGTATGCGCCCGCAACGCGGACTCCAGATGCCGCACAAAACGGATGCCTTTTTCTTCGTAGATATTGCCCACGCCAAGCAGATGTTCTATTTTATCGATGCCCTCTCCGGTGATGGTTACGGCTTTGAGTTTTTCATCCACATTGTAATCCGTGTTTTCTTTGAGTTGCGGCACGAGTTTGGAAAAAATCCCGTAGAGCTCGCCCGACTCGGTATCCGGCGCTGAAATAATCAGGGGCGTACGCGCCTCGTCAATGAGAATGGAGTCCACCTCGTCCACGATCGCATACGCGTGGCCGCGCTGGCGGAGCGCGCGCGGATCGTATTCCAAATTGTCGCGCAAATAATCAAAACCAAATTCGTTGTTGGTGCCATAGGTGATGTCTGCGCCATATGCCGCATCGCGCGTGCAAGGCCGAAAATGATTGAGCCGCGGATCCCCATGCGGATGCTGATCTTCATATGCCGGATCGTATATGCCGGAGAATTCATGCGCGATGACGCCGACGGAGACGCCAAGCGCGTGATACACCGGACCCATCCAGCCCGCACCCACGCGCGAGAGATAATCATTGGGCGTGACCAGATGGCAGCCTGCTCCCGCGAGAGCGTTGAGATAGAGCGGCAGGGTTGCGACCAAGGTCTTGCCCTCGCCAGTTTTCATCTCGGCGATCTTCCCCTGATAGAGCGTGATGCCGCCGATGATCTGTACATCAAAATGGCGCTTGCCGATGGCGCGCCGTGCCGCCTCGCGTACCGCGGCAAACGCTTCGGGTAGGAGATCATCAAGCGCGTCGCCTTCGGCGACGCGCTTGATGAATTCCGCAGTCAAGTCTTTCAGCTCGTCATCCGAAAACGCAGAAAACTCTTTTTCAAACGCGCCAATCTCTGCCACGACAGGCCCGAGCGCGCGGATAGAGCGCGCGTTTGCGTCGCCGAACAATTTCCCCCATAACACCATAATTTTGCCATTATACGCGCCGAATGACAAAAAATCCAGTCGCGCCGGCATATGCTGGCGCGACTGGCAACAATAAAAAATCACTACTGTTATCTCCCCTCCTCCCGCTCGCGGCCCCCGCGGCGAAACCACGCGAGCGGGCTGATACGCAGATATTGCTTTGCTCGGCGCGCGCCGCGGCGAAACAATGACTGGGATCGGGTTTTGTAATGCACGATCTCGCGCGTCAGCTCATCCTCGAGCGCATCACACGCGGCATGCGCATCCGTCTCCGCGGCCTCGGCGCGGATCACCTGTCTCCCCAAAGCCAGCGTCGCAGTTGCAGCATAGACCAGTCCTTTATGGTGATGATGCGTGATGCGGCTGATCTCAATATCCAGAATCGGCGCGTCTGACAGCGTAAGCCGCCTGAGACGTTTTTGTACCGGACGCGCGATTTTCTGCTCCGCGTATTCGCGCAGAGCGGGCGTCATCTCCATATCTTTTTGCCGTATCGTGATGCGCATACCTTATTATATGGAACACGCCGCCGCGGCGCGATGTTTCGTTTTTTGATTATAAAAGGGGTTGCATACCGTTGATGCAACCCCTTTTTCGCTGAGGCGACGATGCTGTTTTTTTATTCTCCCTCTTTGATTTCATCGTCTTCCGTACTCACCTCCCTGAACTCTTTGTTCGCTCGGGCGATTTTTTCTTTCTTCGCGTCTCTCTCCTCACGGCTCATAAAAAATATCGCCCCGTCTTTTGACTGTCCGATCGCGTCCGCCAATTCCCCCAAGAGTCCCATATTGTACCCCAACGCTTTCTGATACGCTTCCTCGGAGTCGTAATTATCCTTTGCGCCGACATATTCCACATACATGGCTTTCACCATGCGCAGCAGATCCTCGTTTGGCATTGTCTGCTCGCCGTTCACGAGCCGCACCATGATATGCTCCGGCACCGGCTCTTCGCGCGGTTCCCCAGTCACATCATCCATATCCACCGGCGGACACATGTACGGCACTTCACGCACATTGCCTTCGCGATCTTCAAAGTACATCCGTTTACGGCCCATTCTATTGAGAAACCCTTCCACAGAGCTTACCGCTTCACCAATGACACCCTTGACGGCATTGCCGCGCTTTTTCGCCTCCGCGAGCGCATCCTGATAAAAACTTTGGTACAGTTCGCTTGCCACGCCCTGATTGCGGTATCTAGGGTCAGACACAATATGCCATATTGGAATAATGGACTCCCGCGGATTGTTCTCACGCCCCGACGCCGATTCCAACTCAAGATACTGGGTATTGGAAAATGCGGCCACTGCTCCGTCCGGCGTTTCCGCCACATGGTAGCGGTTGAGATCTTTTCGGATGGTATGACGGAGCCATGTCAATGTTTCCGACTCCTCTTTGCCGAATTCTTTCACCATCGTATCGTGGATTTTCTTCACCACCGGATCTCGCGCATTGGTAACATACCGTATGCCATACTCGCTTCGTTCGGGCGAGATTACGCGCTCGCGACCGTCTTGGTCGCGTGTTCTCTCGAAACGCGATGTTCGCGCGAGCTCATCGATCAACCCTTGCATTTACGCATGGGATTGCTCAAGTGATGACTCACTTTCTCGCGATTGTTCAGCCGAAACCAATTTCCGTATTCTTTCACTCATATATGTACCCTATACCTTTCGAGTCGTAAAAACAAACTCAATCATCTTCCACACGAGTTTTGCCGCGGCAAAGTCCGGGGCTACCATGCCTGGGATTGGCGCGAGTTCCACGACATCCATGCCGATGATGTCGTGGCGCGCGATGACATACTCCAAAAGTCCGAGCACCTGATACCACCCCAGCCCCCCGGGCTGGGGTGTGCCGACCGCGGGCATCAGCGCGTGGTCAAAAACATCCAGATCAATACTGATGTAGAGTTTTTTCTTGAGCGTCGCATCTATCTTTTCCAGCGGCACTTCGGGCGCATAAAAAACCCGTAGAGATTTTTCCGCGGTACTTTTCCGCTCCTGCTCCGCAATATATTTCTGCATGTCCCGGTCCACGCTCCGGATACCGACTTCGGTCAGCGATACTCTATCGCCAAGCTCATAGGAACGACGCATCACGGATGCGTGCGAGTAGCGGTCGCCGTGATAATCCGGCCGCAGATCCGGATGCGCGTCCAAATGCAGGATGGAAAAATCTTTATTTTTTTCGTAGAGTGCGGCGATGGACGCAAACGCGAGCGAGTGCTCGCCGCCGATCAAAAAAGGAATTTTGCTGTGCGCGACAACCTCTTCGGTAACAAATTTTGATAAAGATGCAAGATGTTCCTCGGTAGAGCCGCCGTGTAAAGACAGCGCGTGCTCAAAAGTATAAAAGAACTTCTCCTCTACCGCCGGATGCCACTCGGTCTCTCCCCACGGCTCGTCCAGTTGCATGGAGGCGGTCAAAATAGCCAGCGGCCCCTCGCGGCTACCGGACTTGTACGTCGTGGTCGCGTCATACGGCACCGGAATAATCGCGACTCGCGCACGCTCAAAATCCTGCTCCGGTGCGCCGCAAAACCGCAGCGGAACCACCTCGGCTTTTTCAATTGATCCGTTTTCCGTTTTCATAAATCCAGAGTTTTCGCCTGCCGAGCTCCGCGAAAAACGGCTCGTGCGGCATGATGAACTCGGGCGAGAATATCCCGGGCTCGGCCACCGTGCCGTTTTTAATCATCTCTGCGGTGATGGCGGCAGGGAATCCAGTGTCAATATTGCAGGTGGCATCCTCCCACCCCTCCTGCGTGCCGACATTGCAATCCATCTCCACCATTTTCTCCTCTTTGCCTTTTTTGCCGAATACTTTAAGCCAGAGGTTCTCTTTTTCCGTATAACCATCAGGCACCGCTATCCGGCGCAAAATCTCGGCGGTGAAATCAAGCGGCCGGATGGACGCCCCCTCCAGCTGAATCGGCTCTTTGGTCGTGAATCCCAAATCAACCAGTGTTTTCAATGCGATATAGGAATGGGAAGGAAAGCTGGAAAAAACCGAGATATTTCTGATACCCGCGTCTTTGAGATATTCGTAGAACGAATGGTGTTCAATGTGCTTGGTGTAACGGGTCTTCTGCTTGCCGATGCCTTTGTAGTAATAATTGACCGTGTTCTCATCCGGATATTTGTGCACGAATTCGCCGTTTTCCAGCATCTCGGCCGGCTCCGAGAACTCATACGAGATCGCGTCAATGGAAAAAGGCGTGACAAAGACGGGCATGTTGGAATCCCATGTGAATCCCACATGCACCGTGTGGATGGTATCAAACTGCGGCCGTATATAGCGCAACATCACATTGGTAATGCCCGGCGTGGAACCCATGCCGGTGATGCCGATAATCCCCTTCTCCTTAAAATCCTTGTCCAACGCCATTTGGTCGTACAACATCTGTTTCTCCGATCCCAAATCCACATAGTGCACGCCCAGCTCCAGCGCCATTTTGGTCACGACGAGGTTATAGTCGTCAATCGCGCAATTGATGACGATATTCGCGCCGCTTTTTTTGACCACCCGTTTTACCGGCAGCATTTTACGCAAGTCAATCAGCGCAAAATCCGCCTTGGGGTAATCAATAAGCGCATCCATGTTATAATCGTCGTTTGCGCACAGCAGTACCGAATGCCCGTCTTCCAGGAGCATGCGGGAGACAATCCTGCCCTGGATGCCGTTTGCGCCGATGACCACGAAATCGTATTGCATGGGCTTTGGTAAAAAATATTAAGAAACCTTTTAAGCGCCAAACATCGCGCTGAAGCGCCGCGCGGTGCGCCGCCGCCAATGGCCGGTCTGATACGCGTGCGCCGCAAGAAGTGGCAGAGCCATCGTCGCCTCGGCAAACACCATCTGCTCGTGCACCGTGCTCACCTTGCCCCAAGAGCTTGCTTCTTTGAGTGTGGAGGAGGAGCACGCGCCGTCGCGCACATCCGCGACCGTAATCTGCACCGCGTATTTGTGCACCGGCACGTCGCGGCCGAGCACCTCCGCGCCGACCACCGTATCCTGCGCGAAATTCTTTGGCACGCCGCCGCCAATCATGAGAAGTCCCGACTCTCCGCTCGCCATTTTTATTTTAGTGAGCTCCAAGAAATCCTTGACCGAGTCAATGCTGATGTGCCGCTCCGGACGGTGCCACTGATGATACGCAAGGCCGAGGCCGGCTGATGAGTCGGAAAACGCCGGGCAGAAAATCGGCACCTCCGCCTCGAACGCGACCTGCACCAGCGAGTCCTTTTTCTTCGCATGTTTTGTCAAAAAGCGTCCCATCTCACGGATAAACTCGCGCGAAGAATACGGCCGCGGATCAAGCCCGTCCGCGATTTTCGCTATGGTCTTGTCGCAATTTTGGAGATCTTCTTCGTCAATAAAAGTATCGTAAATGCGGTCAATATAGAGCGAGCGCAAAAGCCGATCATCAATAAACGGCGTGCCACGATAATGCTTGAATCCCAAGGCCTCAAAAAAATCCATGTCCACGATTGAGGCGCCGGTTGCCACAATCACATCCACCATCCGGTTTTTCACCATATCCACATAGACCTGCATACAGCCGGCGGCGCTCGTGGATCCGGCGATCGTGAGCCATGACGATGCGCGCTTATCTACTAGCGTCATATTGAATATATCCGCGGCGCGCGCCAGATCCCGCGCGGAAAAAGACATGCGGCCGTACGCCTCCATCAGCGATTTGACATTGAGTTTCTTGATGTCAATGTGCTTAATCGTATCGCGCAACAAATCTTTTTTTGTCAATTTCGCCATAGTATTCAATAACCAGTTACTAATAATTGATCATGGACTACTACCAGCCGAATAATTTGCCGATATCGTCGGCGGTCTCGCGCTTGCGCGCGACCGTGACAATGCCATTTTGCAAAACCAATTTCAGCGGGGAAGATAGTAGGCAATGGTGCGATGCAAACGCATCCTGATACGCGCCCGTGTCAAAAATCGCGATGTACAGATCCTCGCCCGGATTCAAGTCCTCGAGGCGCGGCAGCGATACATAGCCGTCGCGCGCCGTATATTTGTCGTCCGAATCGCACGAAAGTCCCGCCAGCCACACGCGATGTTTCTTTTTATCGTTGATGCGGTTGACCGGCACGATATGCCACTTCTGATGGATCGCCCAAGTATCCAAGAGGTCATTCATAAAACTTCCGTCAATAATGTACCAAAACTTTGCAAGTCCCTTAGGCACGGCTTTTGCCGACACGATCCTGAATATGGTTATTTGCGCGGGGGCAATCACATGACGTCCCCACTCCACTATGATATTCGGATGCGGCATCTCCCATTGGTCGGCGAGTTTTTTAAGTGTCGCAATCATGCTCCTGGCAACGCTCTCCAAGCTATACATCGGCTTTTTTTCGTACGGAATCGCAAATCCCCCGCCGATATCGAGCGTATCCAGCGACGGATTCTGCTCGCGGATTTTGCGATACGCGTGCAATGCCTCTTTCATCGCGGCAATGATGTCCGCGCCCCTCTCTATTTGCGATCCAATGTGATAATGCAAGAGTTTGAGATTGCGAATCTTGCCGAGCGCTATGATCTCTTCGGCGGTCAGCCCGAAGCGGTCGGCTTTTTTGTCCCAATGGGACCGGACTTTCGTCTGCAGATTGATACGCACGCCGATGTCGCCTTTGAATTCTTTAAACTCGTCCAATTCCGCGGCGTCTTCAATAATGGGCAGTACGCGCACCGCGCGCTCGGCAAGATGATGGATCAAGTCCACATATTGTTTGGTCTTGGGCCCGTTGCACAGAATCCTGATCTTGGTATTGACGCTGTCGCTCTCCCAGAGCTTGCGCACCAGCGTCAATTCATTGTGCGAGCCGACTTCCAGGTGCGCGCCTTCCGAAACGAGCGGCAAAACCGCTTCGCGATTCTGATTCACCTTCATCGGATAGTGATAGAAGAATTTGCCCTTGTACCCCGACTGCTTGATCGCGTGATCAAAAACCATAAAAAGGCGGTTCAGCCGCTCCTCTACGACAAACGGGAGAAAAATCTCCAGGGACGATCCGAATTTGCGCACCAGGTCGTGCACATTGTATTGATAATTACCCTCGCGGATGACCAGCTCCGCGTCGGCATTGGCGTCAAACGCGGATGTGTCGCATTCGCGCCGTCCGAGCTTCCAAAATTTTTTCTGATTGCGCGTGCGCATTGTCTAAAAAATGTTACGCGAAAATATTTTCCGAAAATGTTTTTCTCCTCTTTTTTTATTTTTACTCCCTCCTGCGCTATCCGTCAAGCACCGCGCGCCGTTCAATGCAACTATAGATGTCCGGAAAAATAAATCAACTGGGGAAAACTTTTTCGCATCAAGAAAACCGCGCCGCGCATCGCGCGGCGCAGAGTATTATTTTATAAGACCCTTTGCAAAATAAGCTTCTGTGATGATTTTTCCAAATTTCGAGCGAAAATGGTGAAGAGGGACGCAGGCGTATTGGCTGAAATACGCCAAGTCCCGATGAGCCATTTGCAGGTAAGACGCGAGGCGTTCCCGCTCTGCGGGACGCCCCGTCTCCCGAAA
>CAYIQI010000005.1:0-12819 GCA_964365545.1 uncultured Candidatus Saccharibacteria bacterium | reverse complement strand
CAGAGTATCCTCGCCAGCCACGAGAAATAGGCGCAAAATCTCCTGTTGTCTTTTGCTCGGCTCAATCATAATCGTATCATTTATGCCTTTTATCGTATCAAAACGATACGATAAAAGCAAATGGCAGAATCAGAGTTTGGTGAATACTCTGTAATAAGGCGCTTTCTGTCATTCCCGCCCCCGCTTTCGCGAGGGTAAACTCCAGCGGGAATCCAGAAGATCGGATCATAAAACTTGACAAGTCAAATGGATAGGAGTATAATAACAGTATCCTGAAACGTCCGAGTATTCCAGATTTCCGGCAGTTTGAAAACTGAATACGCGGGTATTTTACGAACATGGCAATTTAAAAAGGAGAATGCCATGACAGAGGTCACCGCCGCTCGTATTGCAGCAATGAATGTCGTTCTTGCCACGAATGGTGTGGCATACGATGAAGATGCCATACCCAAGGCCAAATACATCAAGATAGTCCGACTCATCGCCAAAAAGCAACCGCCAGAGTTTAGCGGATTGTCGGAGCGGCAAATTTTGAGTTGGGTCACCCGTGAGATTGGTCCGAGGAGGCGTGAGGCAAAGTGGAAGGCGATCGATGAGGCCCAGAAACGCCATATGATACTGTTAAATTCTGTGGACAAAGAGGCGTTCACTCGCGAGTTGGCGTCGGTGCAATGGCTCCTAAAGGAAACTCAAGGTCGGATCACGCATCTGCAATCTCTGCTGGCAACGCAGTGAAGCCGGCTGGCGGGCAAGCAAGGGCTTGCCAAGGAGTAAACATTATGAAGCGCGCACACGCTTCACCAACGAGGTATCAAGGGGGCCTCATAAAATAAACCCCTTTTTGTTTTGGCTGGATTTTCACTTTTCATCATCAAGTGAGATACCCTATTGTATGCGAATTATGACTACTCTCATTTTGAAACGATCGTCACAGAATGAGAGTAGAGCGGCGAGCGGCACGCCGTATTGCAGGGTATTTTTGTTTGTGCGATAATACACGGCAGGAAGCAGGAACTAAGAATGAGGAATGATGGATGGTTGCGTTACGCGCGCACTCCATGATTCTTGATTCATGATTCCTGATTCAAAACAGGCAATTGCAGGCAGTATCACGAATTTTCTCAAGCCCCAAGATATGGTGGCGGGGTTTGGCATAAAAAAGGGCGACCATATCGCGGATTTCGGTGCCGGGCACGGATATTTTACGATCCCGCTCGCGCGCGCGGCGGGTCCCAACGGCAAAGTGTACGCGATTGACGTGCAGGATGCGGCGCTCGACGCCATCCGTTCCAAAGCCGCGTTTGAACACCTACTCAATATTGAATACATACGCGCGGATCTTGACAACCCCGGCGGTTCGCATCTTACCGATCGTTTTATTGATTTGGTGGTGATGGCAAATGTTTTGTTTCAGGCGGAGCATAAAGATATTATTCTGCATGAGGCGCGGCGCATCTTGCGCGAAGGCGGCCGGCTTGCGATGATTGAGTGGGACGCATCAGGCCCGGATGCGGTTTTGGGTCCCCCGCGCGAGTCGCGTATGAAGAAAGAGACAGGCCGCGCCGTTGCCCTGCAAGCGGGATTTGAATACGACCGCGAGTTTAGCGCGGGGAGCCATCATTACGGTCTGCTTTTTGTGAAAAAATGAATCGTTCCACTCTCATCATTATCGGCATCGTCGGTATCGCGGTACTCGTCGTGATGTTCGTGGTGTTCGGCGTTGGCAGGAATCCGCCGGTGCCGACACCCGTGACCATCCAATTTTGGGGATTTGGCGATGATGAGGCAGTATGGCGTCCGGTATTGGATGCTTTTCATGCGCAGTATCCCACGATTACCATCGCATACAAACGCTTTACCGAGGCGACCTACGAGGACACGCTGGTAAATCGCCTTGCCGCAGGCAGCGGCCCGGATGTTTTTCTGTTAAAGAATTTGTGGTTGAGAAAAGAGCGCGATAAAATTGCGGCGTTGCCCGCCGTATCCTCTCCCCTGTCACCCGCGCAGTTTCGGGCGGCTTTTGTGGACGGCGCAGATGCGTTGATCATGGGCGACGGAGGGATCGCGGGCATGCCGCTTGCCATGGATTCGCTCGCGCTTTTTTATAACAAAGACATATTTGACGCGGCGGGGATTGCAAAGGCGCCGCAAACATGGGATGAGTTCACCGCGGTGTCGCGTGCGCTTACCAAAGTCGCGGCAAACGGCGATATCGTGCGAAGCGGCGCTGCGCTCGGGACCGGCCGCAATGTTCCTTATGCATTGGAGCTTGCCAGCGCCCTCATGTTCCAGCAAAGGGACGCGATTGTGAGCAGGGACGGGCATACGGATCTCCAGCACGGGGCCGGACAGGCAATGGATTTCTACGCGTCATTTGCCAATCGCGCCAGCCAGAATTTTTCATGGACAAGCCACATGCCGGATGCGCTTGATGCATTTGCCCAAGGGGATGCGGCAATGGCGTTTGGCACAAGCCGCGATATGCAGAGTGTTGTCCTTAAAAATCCGCACCTCAATTTTGGCGTAGCGCCTCTCCCGCAATTTGTCGGAGGCGCCAGCCGTACGTTTGGGACATTCTCCTTTCCTGCGGTATCGCGCATGAGCAGTCATTTGAGCGAGGCATGGCAATTTGCGCTTTTTGTATCGTCGCATGATGCCGCGGCCTTGTATCTGGGGGCATCGGGTAGGCCTCCGGCGCGCCGCGATTTGATTGCGGCGGCTCCGAAGGCCGGAGCCGCGGGAGTTTTCGCACGGCAAGCATTGATCGCGCGGGATTGGCCGATTCCCGATGAACAGGCAGTGCGCCGGATTTTCAGCGATGCGATTGACGGCATTGCCAGCGGTGCGTACACGCCCGGTGCCGCACTCGGCCGCATCAACGAGCAGCTGCAGCTGCTCCTGCCTTAAATCTATCGAGGCTAAGCATTGATAGAATCCTCATCTTATGAAAAAGAGCATTTTTCTTTCTCTGATTTTTTCCTGCCTACTGCTTGCGGGGGCGCTTTTGTCTGTCATACCTTATGTTGTCGCGGCTCCAATAGTTATAGATATAGAAAAAAAAGTTTCTCCGGGGCTTGTTTCGTGCGGTCTGGTCGGCAGCGACCAATTCTGCGATATGTGCGATCTTATTGTGCTTGTCAAAGGCGCGCTTGATTTTATCTGGAAAGGCGCGTGGGTGATCGCGGCGGGTATGATGGTCTACGGCGGATTTTATATGATACTCCCCTCTTTTGGCGCAGGCGGCTCCGGGATGTATGAAAAAGGAAAAAAGATTTTGTACAATGTGGGGTGGGGATTGCTTATTGTCTTCTTTGCATGGGTGATTATTGATACTATAATCAAGGTAGTTGCGGGGCAGAGTTTGACGAGTGGAGCGCCAGCGACATTGCCACAGAGTACCAATACCACCACATTCAATTCACAAGCAACGCCGGATTTTGGAGATGTACCGGGACCAGTAACCGTACCGAGATTTTCGATTAGCTTCGGCCCGTGGAATAAAATCAGCTGCACCCGCGCGCCGGAGCGCGCGCCGCTGGCGCTGTTGGAGATACCGGAGGCGTTGCGATGTGATCCTAAGGGCCCGCCGCAACAGATAGTTGGCGGATTTGACCGATGCGCCCCGCTGGTCGCGCAGGCATTTCGAAACGATGAAAGCGTCAAGGGTTTTGCGAGCGGACAATGCAGTACCAGTAATATCACTCGTCTCAATGCCCCCAACTCTTTGTGCGGTACTGAATCCTGCGCCAGTATTATTGATCGTGTTGCCGGAGCAGGCAGTGCGGATGCCAAACTTATGCGGGCGATTGTCTTGATTGAATCAAGCGGGATCCCCGATCGTGAAAGCCCAAAAGGCGCGTGCGGACTTGCTCAAGTATTACCCTCGTCTGCACCTGGAAAAACATGTTATGATCTTTTCAATCCAGAGACTAGTGTCAGAGAAGGTCTGCGCATTTTTCAGGCGTTCAGATCTCAAACCGGAGGGAACCTTCGCCGCGCTCTGATCGGCTACAACGGCGGAAACCGCGCGCTTGAGCCGAGTAATGACTGTTCAAATCAAGTGAAAGGCGAATGTATCACCCGGCCCGGCGGTTATGCGGCGACCATAAATTATTTCCAAAAAGTTGAGAGCTGCCTCAATTCTGCTTTATGATCGCATCCCCAAAAATCATCTTGTGGAAAACCCTTTTGCGCAGTGGCGCGGCGTTTGCTATGCTGATACTGGTTCGTTTCGCGCTTGCCGCTTCCGACAGCGGGGAGATTCGTAATCCCATTGCCGCCAAATCGTTTCCCTGCCTCATCAAGACAATCTCGCTTGCGGCGGTACAGGTTGCGGTCCCGATTGCGGTTATTACCATTATTATCGTGGGATTGCGGTTTGTGTTTGCCGGCCTGTCGGGAAATAGCAGTAAAGTTGCCGAGGCGCGCAAGCTCCTGCTCAATGTGGTGATCGGCACGGCGATTATTGTCGGCTCATTCGTGATTGCAAGCGCCGCGGTACAGCTGTTTGGCGCCGAAGCGCCGGGTCCGGTCTCCTGTGCGTAGGTTCTATTGTCTCCATTTTGACCACTGCTTTATTTGTTGGTATACTTGTAAAAGGTCGATTTCCTGTTCTATTTCGTTTAGTATCTTACGCGTCTTTATTACATTATCAAACAATTACTAATAACCAATAACTAATAATTTTTCTCATTATGTCCACCTCATCTTCGTTCAAAAAAATCATGGCGGCCGCGGTATTGCTTGCGGCACCTGTCGCGGCATTTGCCCAGCAGTTGACCAATATCCAGAGTTTGGCGACCAGCACGCTCTCTATTCTCAATATCGTCATCACGATCGTATTCGTGCTTGCGATACTCGTATTCGGTTGGGGTGTCGTCAAATATATCACCTCTGCGAATGATGCAACCAAAGAAAAAGAAGCGCGGCAGTTCCTGTGGTGGGGCGTGATCGGGATATTCGTGCTTGCGAGCGTATTCGGGCTGGTGAAATTTATCGGAGGAGCTCTGCAAGTGGGCCAGGAGGGAGGAGCCATTAATGTCCCGACAGTCGTCAATCCAAGGACCAATCCTTAATTCTCCATTCTTCTTGGTGATGCTCTCTCATGGTAGAAAATTCAGCAATTCTCTCGTACTCGCCGCCGCATTGTGGGCGGCGAGTATCCGTATTGCCGCGGCACAATCCAAGATAGCAGTGATTATTATCAATGCCATTAATCTCGTGAAATTGGCGGCGGGACTCGTCTGGATGATAGCGCTGGTCGTGTTCGGCTGGGGCATTGTGCGGCTTATCGCCGCCGCCGGCAACCAGGAAGAAATTAAAAAAGCAAAAGGCATCATCTGGTGGGGCGTTATCGGCATGTTCGTGCTTGCAAGCATCGTGGGACTAATCGTTTTCTTCCAAAGGGACATTGGCATTGGCGGGGGCGGCATTATCATCCCTCCGCAGTTTTGACAATATCCGTAGCCTCAATAGTGAGGCTTAGCCTCGATAATCCTCGTTAGTAAGTAAGCAAAACAATCTCTGTATTTCTCTCGCTTTACCCGCGATGATGTTTACAAAATATGTCGGTAGACCAGTTGATCGCAACCATAACGCAAAATATTTTCAACCCGCTCATTACCCTGCTTTTTGCCGTGGCAACACTGGTGTTTGCCTGGGGTGTGGTGCTTTATATTATTGGGAGCTACAACTCACAGAGTAAAATTGAGCAGGCAAAGAATATCATGCTCTGGGGGCTCATCGGCATGTTTATTATGGCGTCCGCATGGGGTATTGTAGCGCTCTTGTGTAACTTTTTCGGGTCGCAGGCCGTGGGGTGTTGAAATAAACGGGAATCCTCTTTGCAACAGGTATTTTATGACACTCGGCGACTTCTTGAATAAAATCACGCAGGAGATTGTCAATCCGCTTATCGTGCTTGTTTTCGCGCTTGCGGTGGTGGTATTCGGCTGGGGCGTGGTGCTGTATTTGTCCGGGACTCAGGGATCGGACGAGCGGGTGGAGAAGGCAAAGAAAATAATGTGGTGGGGGCTCGTCGGTATGTTTGTCCTGGTCTCAATATGGGGCATGGTGTTTCTTTTGTGCGATTTTGCCGGAACATGCATAGGCGCGAGATTCACTCCGTCGCAAACTTCAGCACCCCCTCCGCCGGCTGGTAGCGGTTCAGAAACCTGTAATCCTCCGGCAATTCCGCCGTGTTTTTGCGATCCTGATACGGGGTTTTACCATTGTCCTGGCGGAGAAATTCCTGACGACCCGCCCGGACCAGTAACGCTTACCTCAAGGCAAAATGCGGCGTGTCTCAATAGTCCAAGCGTCTGCGAACCATGCCTTCATTTCCTTGATGAAGGGAGACCGCGGGATTATGTCAGATGCGTCAGAAACATACTCGGGTTTTAGCGAAAGATGTCCGAAAACAGATTGCCCTGACAATCTCGCAGCGCCCGCGTGGGTGCTACGGGATTTGCATTTTGGCCCGGCTTCGGATATATTTTGAATGCGGGCAGGTGGTGAAATGGCAGACACGCAAGGTTTAGGGCCTTGTGCCGAAAGGCGTGGGAGTTCAAATCTCCCCCTGCCCATGCCTCTTTTCTCTGCATCCCGCCGATGTAGCTCAGCGGCAGAGCAACTCCATGGTAAGGAGTAGGTCGTGAGTTCAATTCTCACCATCGGCTCATCCGGCTTTAAACCTTTATACTTTCCTCGTTATGCCCCAGCCAAATCTTATTCGTCTCCAGTGTTCGCTCTGCAAGCGCTACAACTACTGGACGCGCAAAAATGTTCGCAGAGTGGAGCGCAAAATCGCGTTGAAAAAACACTGCGAGTGGTGCGCCAAACACACGCCGCACAAAGAGGCGAAGAAGACATGATGCCTGTGGACAAATCGATATTGAGTTTATTGCGCCGTTCTTTTATGATTCGAACTGATAGTATATGTGCATTTTATATGTACTATCATTTCAAATGAAACAGAAAGTAGCGGAAAGGTTGGAGACTATCAGGTTACGGGAACAAGGGTATTCCATAAACGAGATCGTAGAACGCGTAGGCGTCGCAAAAGGGAGTGTGTCTATATGGGTACGGAATGTTATACTAACGCCAGAATCGCGCGCACGACTTTTGACAAAAATTAAGCTCGGGCAGATGGTTTCCGCGGAAAGAAAACATGAGCAGATGCGGAATCTTCTGGACAAATATCTTCAAGGGGCATTGCAAGAAGTCCGTAGCAATGGTTTTCAGAAAGTTCATAAGAAAATTTTGTGCGCATTACTGTATTGGTGCGAGGGAGTAAAGAATCATTACAACGGAGTGTCTTTCATCAATTCCGATCCGCATCTGATACGATTATTCCTCCGTCTTTTTCGGGAAAACTTTGAGGTTGATGAGCAAAAAATAAAGCCGCGTATTCATCTGCATCAGTATCATGATCCCCAAAAACAACTGCATTTTTGGGCAGAAGTGACCGGTATTCCCGAATCACAGTTCTACCGACCATATTTGAAGCCGAACACCGGCAAGAGAATACGAAAGGATTATCCTGGATGTGTTGCGATTCGTTACGGCAGTAACGACATGGCACGGCAGTTACTGTCGATGGCAAAAGCTTTTTTTGCCGTATATGGGGGTGTAGCTCAATTGGTGGAGCCCTCGTCTCCAAAACGAGAGGTTGTAGGTTCGAGGCCTACCGCCCCCGCTTTACGGTAATACACTATCTCGTGCCCTCTGCCATGGAGTGGCTTGCCTCGCGCCTCCGGCGCGAGGTGATGCCGGGACGCGGATTATTACGCATCTGTTTCCGCTCCCCTCTTGGGAGCCGGAGCAGAAAAAAGAAAAAAAATTTTCCTCTACCGCGCGTAGATGCCCTATGGCTGTCAAGAAAAAGGTTTTAATTTTTGCGTGCGGGGCGGTGGTTGCCGGTATCGTATTGCTCGCGTACGAAATTTTTCTCCCTCACACCGCATTTCGCGGGAAAAAAGAAGTGATCGTGGCTCCGGGTATGGGATCGCGTGTGATAGGCGGGCTGTTAAAAAAAGAAGGTTTTATCGGATCCAGATGGGCGTTTGTGTTTTATGTGTCGGCTCGCGGCGAGGCGCCGCGCCTCAAACCCGGGGAATATGTATTTTTTGAAACCGCGGCAATACCGGATATTGCGCGCGATCTGGTTGTGGGGTCGGCCCGCGAGCGCGCGATCACGATTCCGGAGGGATGGAGTACATCGGACATCGCGCGATATTTTGCGGAGCAAAATATCGCGCCCGCATCCGCGGCGCAAAGTTTTTTTGCGCATCCGCCGGAGCAGATGATCCGTGCGGTCTCTTTTCTTGCCGCGCGGCCGCCAGCTGGGAGCTTGGAGGGATATTTGTTTCCCGACACCTATCGCGTTTTTGACGATGCGACGCTGGAGAGCATTGCGCTGAAAATGCTGGATAATTTTGATCGCAAACTTACACCCGATCTGCGTCAGGAAATCGCGCGGCAGCGCAAAACTATTGCCGATGTCGTCATCATGGCGTCGTTGCTGGAAAAAGAAGTAGTGTTGGACAATGACCGCGCGATCGCGGCCGGTATTTTGTGGAAACGATTGGACGCCGGTATCCCCTTGCAGGTAGACGCGACCGTTGTATATGCAAAAACCCAACTTGGAAGCGGAGCTTCCAAGTTGGGAGGTGGGGCCCGGAAGAACGGAAAAATCTCGCTCGCGGATACGAACATTGATTCGCCATACAATACTTACAAATACCGCGGGCTTCCCCAAGGTCCGATCTCCAATCCGGGTCTCTCGGCGATCCGCGCCGCAGTATATCCGAAGTCATCGCCGTATCTCTATTATCTCTCCGCGCCCGACGGCCGCACAATATTTTCCCGTACCCTGGAGGAGCACAATACTGCAAAGGCAAAATATCTGCGGTAGCGTTTGCGGCTATTTTGTGGTATAATGGTGATATGTATAACTGGTCAACGGACGAAAAAGCGCTGGCAAAGGACAGCGAGGCATACGCGATCTGGCGTCTGGAGCAGACAATCAACTTTGGACTGAATGGAGAAAAATTGTCCGAGGCGGAACTGCGAAAATATTTGCCGCGGCTTTCTTTGGACCCCCATCGGCGCGCATTTTTAGAGCTTCTTCTCTATGGCAATTGATATATTGACGCCTCGGCAACGGGTGTTTTTGGAAGCGGCGGGCAGTGACGGATTTGTCTCCGGTAATTTCTACCTGACGGGCGGCACGGCGCTCGCCGCATTTTATCTTGGGCATCGCTATTCCGAGGACCTGGATTTTTTTTCCGAAAAGGAAATAGATGCGCTTGCGCTTGATGTTTTTTTGGCAAAAATGAGAGTACAGCTCGGTGCCGCAAAAATTGATTTTCAGCAAAGCTATAACCGCAACCTCGTGTTTTTTCAGTACGAAGACGGCGATATTCTGAAGACGGAGTTCACTTATTTTCCGTTCCTGCGCATGGAAAAAGATCGGCGCGAATTCGGCATAGAAACGGATAGTTTGCCGGACATCGCGGCCAATAAATTGTTTACGATCTATCAGCGCACCGCGGCGCGCGACTATATTGATCTCTATATCATTTGCCGTGATAAAAATTTCTTGATTGCAGACCTGATCTCGAAAGCGCGCGCAAAGTTTGACTGGCACATTGATCCCCTGCAATTGGGCACCCAGTTTCTCAAAGCCGGCGATGCGCGCGACCTGCCGCGTATGACAATCGCCATCACTGATGATGAGTGGCGAAACTTTTTCGCGGAAGAAGCAAAAAAATTGAAACCGGATGTGTTTGACTGATTTTTACGCCACGCCCGATGCATCGGGACGCGGGGGTTGACTTTTTATTCCCCGTATGCTATGCTATTTCACGGCGTAAATAAGTGCGCCATACCAGCAAATTTCCCGCAAAGCGGAAAGAAGGAGAGCGGAATGAAGACGAAGAAAGCGCGGTTGGTCGGATTGTTTGTTGTCATTGTTTTTTTTGTTCCAAGCCGCGAGCGCGCAGACCAGAGATAAGCGATTACCCGAGGGCGCGCGCAGGATTGACCCGATCCGGATTGAGGATTGGGTAAGCGCGGGAGCTACTAAGGCACACCGTTTGGGTGCCGCGTCGATTGAAATCCCGCCGATGCCGAATGTTTTCCTCTACTCGGTTCTGACTCAACGAGGAGCGCAGGTCGGCATCGCGTCCACGGTTCAGTTTGCGCCGGTTGAACCGACACAGGCGCAACTTTGGATCAACGGCCAAAATGTGATGAGTGCATGGTCGCTGGTGAGCGGCAATGGCGGCAAACTTCCCGATGGCACCGTCGTAGACCTGAAAGCACATCATCAATTCGTGGAGCAGTTTGAATTTTGGACGAGTCAGTGTCTGGATAGCCCTGATGTGGCGCTGGTGCGGTACCACATTACCGCCATCGGCGCGCCGCCGAAAGTTGTGGCGATCTCGGTCGCTGACCTGACAAGTAGCGTTGAGGTTGTGAATAGCGCCGTGAAGTGGCGCATTCCCCTATCGCTTTACTACGAGCGGCTTGCCGGAAAGTCACTTACTACCACACTGAAAGATATGGATACAGGCATGCAAGTCACTCGTGAATTGTGGTACGAGAGCAGTTTACGGGATTGCAATAGTTTACCCGCGGGAAGTCCGCGGTAACAGAAAACAACAGGAGGCGAAGTAAGTTACGGGCATGCGGCGCGTTCACGCGACGCATGCCTTTTTCAATTTCTGCCGCCGTGGCGGCGCGCTTGACTTTATTTTTGCCTTTGTGATAGAGTGACGGTGTACCCAAAGACAGCAGGCGCGCCATAAGACCTGCCGAGGGATAAAAAGAGATGTACTCTTTTGTCTTGCTTTGGGCTGACAAGCCCTATTTTTTATGCTCACAAAAAACGAGAAAGCAGATGTCGTGTCGGGGCTGACCGATAGATTTCGCCGCCAGAAAGTAGCAGTGTTTAGCGATTTCCGCGGCGTGTCGGTGGTAAAAGCCCAAGCGCTCCGGCGCGCGCTCAAAAAGACGGACGCCGAGTATAAAGTCGCGAAAAAGACGCTTTTTGACCGGGCATTGGAGGGTGCCGGGTTTACGATGAAAACAAAGGAAATGCAGGGAGAAATCGGCGTGGCGTTTGGATACGGCGATCAGGCGGCTCCGGCAAAGATACTCGCGAAGTTTGCCAAAGAAATAGAGACATTCAAGATTCTCGGCGGCCTGCTGGACGGGAAACTTTTGAGCGATAAGCAGGTGATGGCGCTGGCGCGTCTGCCGAATCGGGAGGTATTGTTGGCACAAGTCGTGGCGGCGATGACGGCTCCCCTGCGAAGTTTTGCGTCGGTCTTGCAGGGCAATATCCGCAATTTTGCGTTTGTTTTGAATCAAGTTAAAGACAAGAAACCATAGACCTATTGCGTAAATATTCTTCTGCTGCAATTTCCAGATTTCGGCTGCGGCTTTGCAAAAATTATTCACCATATACGCCGTATATGCCTCACAATTTTTGCTTCGCCTCGCACGAAATCTGATAATTTCGCTACGAAAATATTTACGCAGTAGGTCTAATAATCAATTACTAATAATTAATAATCAACGCTATGGACAAAGAGAAAATGATTGAGGCGATTGCGAGCATGTCGGTTTTGGAACTCTCGGAGTTGGTCAAGGCGATTGAAGAAAAATTCGGGGTGTCTGCGGCGATGCCGATGATGGCGGGCGCGATGCCTGCAGGCATGGGCGCCGGAGCCGGAGACGAAGGAGAAAAGAAAGAAGAGAAGACGAGCTTCACCGTGGAACTCACCAGCGCGGGCAGCCAGAAGATTCAGGTCATTAAAGCCCTGCGCGAGGTTACTGCTTTAGGTTTGAAAGAAGCCAAAGATCTTGCGGATGCCGCGCCCAAGACAGTCAAAGAAGGCGTTTCCAAAGAGGAAGCAGAGGAGATCAAAAAGAAATTGGAAGCCGCCGGCGGGACCGTAACGATAAAATAAGTCATTAGCCATCAGGATTTTAGCCAGTAGGTCTATTGATGGCTATCGGATAGAACCCCTCGTCTATGGAGCATATCCTTGAAAATCTTTTTGAATCCGTGTCAAAAGCGCGGATTCTGCGTCTTCTTGTGCGCAATGCCGACCAGAGATTCTCACTGGAGCAGATCGCGAGCCGCAGCCAGGTCAGAAAACCAGCAGTGCGGCGGGAGTTGCAGAAGATGATGAAATACGGCTTGGCAGAGGAGCGTACTATTTCCGTGGAAGTAAAAAGGAAAAATTCTCAAAAGTCCCGGACGAGAACCGAGAGAGTATATGGCGTTGATCTCAAATTTCCTTTGCTCCGTGAGCTGCAGGACTTGGTCACAAAAGCATCTGTAGCGCCCCATGACAAGCTACTGCGGCAGATCAAGGGCATTGGCAAGATCAAACTGGCCGTTATTTCGGGCGTTTTTACGCAAAGCGAGAACTCCCGCACTGATCTTCTGATTGTCGGCGACGGCATACAGAAACGCAAACTCGACCGGTTTCTTGCCGATGCCGAATCAGAGCTCGGCAAGCCGATCCAGCATACGGTCATGGAGACCGATGAGTTTCAGTACCGGATGGATATGTATGACCGTTTCTTGCGGGACATCCTCGAATATTCGCATGAGAAGATCATCAACAGGTTTAATTTATAGCAAAGCAATAAAGGTTCCTCGGGGCTTTGCCCCGAGGTATTGTCGGAGCTCGCTTCGCTCGCACACCACGCGCCAAGGCGCGCGGTATTGAACCTTTGTTGCCGTTGTGCGCTCCTGAAATGAAAAGCCAAGGGCTTTTCACTTCTCTCACTCGCTAGGCA
>CAYIQI010000004.1:0-13285 GCA_964365545.1 uncultured Candidatus Saccharibacteria bacterium | reverse complement strand
ACTGCCACGGGTACGGCAGACGCGATAGCGCATATAGATGTATTTAAGGAAATAAGCCCGTTTGGATATGCCGTCAAAAACGACGGATCGCTTGTAGACCAGATGCATCTGGACGATGAGCCGTGGGTCGCGCTGGTGGAGGCGGCGCGCGGGAAAAAAGTAAAAGTCATCCCTACGATCATGTGGGGCAATGGAGACGCAATACACAAAGTGCTCAAAAATGTGAAATTGCGCAAGGCGCACATTGCGGCGATTGTCGCGGAGGTGAAAGCGCGGGATTGGGACGGCATTGATATTGACTATGAGGCGAAGAAAGCCGACACCAAGATATATTTCTCCGCTTTTCTGCGCGATTTGTATAAAGCGATGGGAAAAAAAATAGTGTCGTGTACGATTGAGACGCGGATTCCGCTTGTAGACCGCTTTGTGAAGATCCCCAAAGATACACGCTACGCCAATGATTTTGTCGAGATCAACAAATACTGCGACCGCGTACGGATTATGGCGTATGATCAAGGGAGGATTGATTTGAAGTTGAACAAAGCCGCATCGGGATTATATATGCCTATTGCGGATTTGGCATGGGTGGAGAAGGTAGCACGGACGGCGATGGGTACAATCGCCAAGAAAAAAATATCCATCGGGGTCGCGACTTACGGTTATGAATCCGAAGTGAGTCCGTATGGCAAGGGATTTGCGTATGACATATTATGGTCGTTTAATCCGCGGTATGCGACGGAGTTGGCTGCGAAACTTGGCGTAACACCCAATCGCAATCGCGCAGGAGAGATGAGTTTCTTGTACTCGCCCGCCGCGGCGGCGCTGATTCCTCTCACCCAATCGGATGATATCGCCTCATCCAGCGCGGTAACACCGGAGCCGGTAGACGGGAACGCGACCACCACAGTATCGGCAATGGCGACTACCACGCTTGCCGCCGCCGCACCGGAGCCGGTGGCGCTCCAGCGTCTTGTCTGGTGGAGTGATGCGTCCGCGATCCGCGACAAATATCTGCTTGCGAAGAAGCTCGGCGTGCGCGGCATCGCGATTTTCAAAATTGACGGGGGCGAGGACCCGGCGCTGTGGGATGCGCTGAAATAATGGCCATTGCGCGCATACCGTCCTATGGTATCATGACGAGGTCATCTCAAAATATATTAACGGTCTGATATTATTCGTTATGAAATACTCCATCATCGGCATTGTTATTATTGTGGTCGCGGGAGGGCTGATTTATTTTCTGATGCGGAGTCCGGCACCGCAGGCGCCGGTAGAAGCGCCGGCCACACAGGTGCTACAGGCATCGGGGCAGGCAATGGCTCCGGTGACGGAATTAAAAATTGAAGATGAGCGCGTGGGCACGGGCGCGGAAGCAAAATCCGGCATGACGGTTCGCGTCAATTATATCGGCACGCTGACTGACGGCACCAAGTTTGACAGCTCGTACGATCGGGGTACTCCGCTGTCATTCCCGCTGGGCCAGCATCTTGTGATCCCCGGCTGGGAGCAGGGACTTGTCGGCATGAAGGTCGGCGGCAAAAGAAAATTGACCATCCCGGCATCGCTTGCGTACGGCGCAACCGGCCAGGGGACAATTCCGCCCAACGCCACGCTGATTTTTGAAGTGGAGTTGGTCGGCGCGCAGTAAATGGAAGGCGGGGCACATGATCAGCGCGGCCGGATGGCCGCGCTGATCTGTTGACAAAATTATCGTAATAGTATATTCTGATAGATAGGTTTTAGGCCTCAACGGCCGTTTTTTTATCCTCCTTCGCTAAAGTTCCGGGAGATTTTATAGAACTTATGGAAATACGCAATATCGCAATTATCGCGCATGTGGACCACGGCAAGACAACCCTGACCGATGCCCTTCTGCGCCAGACCGGCGCGTTCAAGGAGGGCATGTCTATGGATACCAACGCTTTGGAATTGGAGCGAGGCATTACGATTTATGCCAAGAACGCGGCGATCATGTATCAGGGCAATAAAATTAACATCGTGGATACGCCGGGCCACGCGGATTTCGGGAGCGAAGTGGAGCGGGTCTTGCGCAGTATTGACACGGTACTGCTTGTCGTGGATGCGCAAGAGGGGCCCATGCCCCAGACCCGTTTTGTACTCAAAAAATCTCTGGAGATGGGGCTCAAGCCGATTGTCGTGATCAATAAAATTGACAAGCCCGCGGCGGAGGCGGCGAGGAGCGAGGAGCAGGTGCTGGAACTTTTTTTGGAGCTGGGCGCGGATGACGAGCAGACGAATTTTCCGGTGGTGTACGCGATCGGCCGCCTCGGAGTCGCGAAATTAAAACTCACCGACGAGTCGCAGGATCTGACGCCGCTCTTGGATACTATTGTGCGGCATGTGCCCTCGGCATATTCTGCGGAATTGGCCGCGCGCCCCCTGCGTCTCCAGCCGTTTAATTTGGGCTATGATAATTTTCTCGGGCGCCTGGCGGTCGGACGCATCTATGAGGGCCGTGTGAAAACCGGAGAGAATGTTTTCATCAAAAAACCGGATGGCGCAAGCCGTCAGGGCAAGATCAATAAAATCTTCGGTTTCAGCGGACTTGAAAAAGTGGAGGCGGCGGAAGCGGAGGCGGGAGATATCGTACTGGTGGCGGGCATCAGTGATATTGAGATTGGCGAGACCATCACCACGGATGCGGGCGCAGCGCCGCTGCCGGCAATTGCGGTTGACGAGCCGACGATTGAGCTCAATTTTCTCGTCAACAACTCGCCGTTTGCGGGTCGCGAGGGCAAGTTTGTAACGAGCCGCCAGATCCGCGAGTATCTCACGCGCGAGCTTGAAGTGAATGTCGGGCTCAAGGTGGATTTCGGATCCGCGGAAAATTTCAAAGTGTCGGGGCGGGGCGAATTGCACATTGCGATTTTGCTGGAAAACATGCGCCGGCTAGGGTACGAGCTGCAGGTGTCCCAGCCGCAGGTGATTGTCCGCGAGGAGCACGGCGTGCAGACGGAGCCGTTCGAAGAAGTGATCGTGGATACGCCGGCAGAGTATCAGGGCACGATTATTGAGCGGCTCGGCACCAGGGGATTTGTGATGGCAGGCCTTACGCAAAAAGATGCGGTGGTGCGGATGTCGTTTGAGGGGCCGACGCGCGGACTCCTTGGCTACCGCAACCAATTTATGATTGATACCAAGGGCGAGGGGATTTTGTCTTCGCGCGTGGTGGGCTTCCGGCCGTTTGCCGGAGATATCCGCAAACGCCCCGTGGGGTCTATGATCTCCATGGCAGGGGGAAAGGCGCTCGGCTTTTCCCTCTATAATTTGCAGGATCGCGGGACATTGTATATCGGCCCCGCCACGGAAGTGTATCAGGGCATGGTGATCGGCAACACCGCAAAAGGCGAGGAGATGAGCGTGAATCCGACCAAGGGTAAGCAGTTGAGTAATATGCGCGCATCAGGATCGGATGAGGCGATTGTGCTGACGCCGCCGTACGCGCTTACCATTGAGCGCGGATTGGAAATCATGGCAGAAGACGAGTATTTGGAAATTACGCCGGTAAGCGTCCGTCTGCGAAAACAATTTCTGAACGAGGCCGAGCGGAAGAGAATGAAAAAATAGGAGGGATAACGCTTCAGATGAGCGCGTGTTCGGTGAGAAAATCGCGCACGAGCGCAAAAAGTTTTTCGTGGCCGTGGCGATTGGGATGCAGGCCGTCTTCAAGATCGGTTGCCGGAGAGAGCGCCGTTGCAACATCGAGAAACAGCACACTTTCTTTTTGGGTGATGTGCCGGATGGTATCATTGTAATATCGTATCCGCTCATTTTCAAAAGCGCAATCGGGTTCAAACGGCATGGTTTTATTTTCATCCACCGGCGTAAGTCCGATGAAGACGATGCGCGGGGTAAGGCGCCGGGCCGCGGCGATGAGCGCAGAAACATTTTTGCGAAAGGCGTCTTCCTTGACACGGGGCGTATGGCCCGGCTCTTGCCACCGGCTGTCATTGATGCCTACGGCAAAGATGATTACCTGCGGCTCGCGCACTGCGCATTCGGCGGAGAATCGCCGCATGAGATTTTCGGTGGTATCGCCCGGGATGCCAAGAGCGTAGCAAAAGTAGTATGATTGAAAATGAGATCGGAGGGTTTGGCCATGCAGATAGGCGCGGAGGCGATCCGGCCAGCCGCCCGCATCGTCCCACGCGCCGTAGGCGATAGAGTCGCCGAAAATACAGATATTCGTCGTGGTTATCATTGAATTAAATCTATCATAATCTATCATAATTTATGCATCAGGAAAAACAAGAACAATCAGGAAAAAGTTTTCACGGGCTTGGCATTGCGCCCGCACTCTTGGACATCCTCGCGCGCCTGCGTTTTACCGCGCCAACGCCGATTCAGGAGCAGGCAATTCCGATTGCGATTCAGGGCAAAGACATGGTCGGCATTGCGCAGACCGGCACCGGCAAGACGCTCGCATTCGGCGTGCCCATGATCCAGCGCATTGGCGCTCTCAAAAAGCAGGGACTGGTCGTGCTCCCGACGCGGGAACTTGCAGTACAGGTGGAGGAAGTCATCCGCAAGGTCGGGCATGGGCTTGGCATCCGCACGGCGATTTTGATCGGCGGCGCCGCGTTCGGGCCGCAAATGAGCGCGCTTATGCGCCGTCCGCATATTATCATTGCAACTCCGGGCCGGCTGATCGACCACCTGGAGCGCAAGAATATCCGGCTTGATCAGATAGGCGTCGTGGTGTTGGACGAGGCGGATCGGATGCTTGACATGGGGTTCTGGCCCCAGATCCAGAGGATTTTTGTAGCGCTCCCCAAAGAACGGCAGGTCATGCTTTTCTCCGCGACTATGCCGTCGGAAATTATGAAAATTGCGTCAGCCCAGATGCAGTTGCCGGTGCAGGTGGAAATTGCGGTTGCCGGCACCACGGTCGAGCGCGTCACGCAGGAACTTTTTATCGTGCCGCATGACCGCAAAATGGCGCTCCTTGCAAAATTGCTGGAGCAGTATCAGGGGCCGACGCTCGTATTTGCCCGTACCAAACACGGGGCAAAACGGATCGCCGGGCAGATACGGATGACGGGCATCCGTGCCGCCGAGATCCATTCCAATCGCACGCTCGGCCAGCGGCGCGACGCACTCGAAGGATTTAAAACCGGCAGATACCGCGTGCTGGTTGCCACCGACATCGCGTCGCGCGGCATTGACGTGCGGGGGATTGAGCTCGTGGTCAATTACGATCTGCCCGCGTCAAGCGAGGATTATGTGCATCGTATCGGCCGCACGGCGCGCGCCGGCGCCAGCGGGCATGCCATCGCGTTTGCGTTGCCGACCGAACGCAATGCGGTGCGCGCGATCGAACGCCTCACCCGCAAAAGTTTGCCCATATCGGCGCTCCCCGAGGGTTTGCCGCAGACGCAGTTTGCGCCGCCATCTCCGGTGCGCTATCCTCTGCATCGGCGGCGCAACGCGCCGCATCGGCCGAGTTCCGGCTTCCGGCCGTCAGGTCATGCCACGCAGGGATTTCGCAGAAACAGATTTTGATAATGCGGCAATATTAAAACACCCCGCTATAGCGGGGTGTTTTAATGATACTCCGCGCGTCAAGCTTACGGCTTGGGCGCTGGAGTAGTCGGCGCTGCCGGAGGAGCGGGCGACGCGGCGGGCGGCGTTTGCGCGAGTGCGATGCCTGCAAAAGAAACGATCATGCCAAGCGCCAATGCTGTAGTGATAATTTTTTTCATAAAAATAAGATAATATAGAAAAATGAAAGGCGAGTAATGCTCTTCAATGCTTCTTTTGGATCTCGACCTTTTTGCAGTGTGTCCTGAAAAGTATTACTATCATACCATGGATTTCGTTTCGTATGCAAGCGCGATGCTTGACGCAGCCACACTCATCAAAACTCTGGGTTACCTCGGGCTTTTTGGCATTATTTTTGCCGAGTCCGGGTTATTCATCGGGTTTTTCCTGCCGGGCGACTCCCTGCTTTTTACCGCGGGTTTTTTGGCGTCGCAGGGATACGGTGATATCGCGGCTATTGCGGGGATCTGTTTTATCGCGGCGGTGGCGGGCGATTCGTTCGGGTATTGGTTCGGCAAGCGGACAGGGCCGAGGATTTTTACGCGCGAGGACGGCTTGTTTTTTAAGAAAGCCTATGTGGAGCGCATCCGCGCGTTTTATAGCCGCCATGGCGGCAAGGCGATTATTTTGGCGCGCTTCACGCCAATCATACGGACATTCGCGCCGATTTTTGCGGGCGTTGGCGCTATGCCGTACCCGATTTTTTTTGCATACAATGTGATTGGCGGATTGCTATGGGCGGGAGGATTGGTCGGATTGGGCTTTATGCTCGGGAGCGTCATCCCCGGGATTGACCGATATTTGCTTCCCATCATCGCCGGTATCATCATTGTCTCTCTCCTTCCTTCAATAATTACGGTACTGCGGGAATGGAGAAAGCGCCGGTCGGCGGACCGGCGCGTATCGTGACGGTGTTTGCCGAAAAGGCTGAATCTGATACGATGGGGCGATGGCGTTGTTTTCGGTAGATCATTTGCGTGCGGAGGTTGAGGGGAAAGAAATTCTCTCCGGGGTATCGCTTGCTATGGAGCAGGGCGAGGTGCATTTTCTGATGGGGCCGAATGGCTCGGGCAAGACGACGTTGGCGAGCGCCCTCATGGGGAGTCCGCGGGTGAAAATAACCGGAGGCGCGATTGCCTTTGGCGGCGAGGAGATCACGGCGTCTCCGCCCGAGGCGCGCGCGCGCAACGGGATGTATTTATGGTTTCAGTATCCGGTGGAGGTCGCGGGCGTTGGCCTCGCGACTTTTTTGCGCAGTGCCATAGCGGCGCGGGGACGGCAATTGGCGCCGGAAGAGAAATTTCGCGCAGAATTACTCGCGCTTGCCGGAACATTGCAGGTGCCGGCCGCATTGCTCGAACGCAATGTGAATGAGGGATTTTCCGGAGGGGAAAAAAAACGGAGCGAGCTTTTACAGCTTTGCGTACTGCGGCCCCAGCTTGCCATCTTGGATGAATGCGATTCGGGGCTTGATGTGGACGGCTTGCGCGCCGCTGCGGCGGCGCTCGGCGAGTTTCGCCGCAACGGCGGCACGCTGCTGGTCATCACGCATTACGGCACTATGGCCGGGTATCTGCGGCCGGATGCCGTGCATATCATGATGCAGGGCAAAATCTGCCGATCCGGCGGGGAAGCATTGATCGGGGTGGTTGAAAAAGAAGGATTCGCGCAATTTGAATCGTCGCCGTAATACTCCTCGATAGTATCGAGGTTGAACCTTGATACTATGGGGAGCCGATTTAAACAGGATTGCCATGGTCAAGTTGTTATCGACAATTTCCGAAACTACTTCCGTATGGGAGCGCCCGGATCCGGAGCGCTGGATTGCGCGTACGCAAAAAGGCATCTCCCGGCAAATCGTGGAGGAAATCTCGCGCCTGAAAGGCGAGCCCGCCTGGATGCGGGACAAGCGCCTTGCCGCGTTCAAGTTTTTTGAAGCAAAGAAGATACCTGCTTGGGGCGTGGATTTGTCCGGTCTTGATTTTGACGACATCACCTTCTTCATCCGTCCGGATAAAAAACAATTTGCAAGCTGGGACGAGGTACCCACGGACATCAGGCGCGTGTACGATAACCTCGGCATTCCGCAGGCAGAGCAGAAGTTTCTGGCGGGGCTCGTCGGTCAATACGAGAGTGAAGGATTTTATGCGAAGATAAAAAAGAAATGGGAGGATCAGGGCGTGATTTTTACGGATACCGACACGGCGGTGCGGAAATATCCGGATCTTGTCCGCGAGTATTTCATGACGCGCTGTGTGCCGATCGCGGATCATAAATTTGCGGCGTTGCACGGGGCCGTATGGAGCGGCGGATCGTTTGTCTATATTCCCCAAGGTGTCACCGTGGATATGCCGCTCCAGACATATTTCCGCATGAATGCGGCGCAGTCCGGCCAGTTTGAGCACACGCTTATCATCGCCGAAGAAGGGTCATCGGTGCATTATATTGAATCATGCACGGCGCCAAAATATGACAAGGATTCCCTGCACTCGGCGGTCGTGGAGATTTTCGTAAAAAAAGGCGCGTCCGTGCGGTACACGACGATCCAAAATTGGTCAAAAAATGTTTACAATCTCAATACCAAGCGCGCGCTGGTGGAAGAAGACGGCAAGGTAGAATGGATAGGAGGAAGTTTGGGCAGTAAGGCGACCATGCTGTATCCGGCATCTATCCTGATGGGCCGCGGCGGCTATGCCCGGCACCTTAATATCGCGCTTGCAGGACCCGGCCAGTGGAAAGACACGGGCGCCAAAGTGATCCACGGCGCGCCGCATACCTCATCGCGCGTAATTTCCAAATCCATTTCTCTCGGCGGCGGCAGATCCAGCTACCGCGGTCTGTTGAAAATAGCCAAGGGCGCGTCCGGCGCCAAAGCGCATGTGCAGTGCGACGCGCTTCTTCTGGACGAGCACTCGCAATCCGACACTTATCCTTATATGGAAGTGTATGAGGATGATGTGTCTATTATGCATGAGGCCACGGTGAATCGCGTGACGGACGAGCAGTTGTTTTATCTGCGCTCGCGCGGTCTCACCGAGGAGCAGGCGTTGGATCTGATACTCGCGGGATTCCTGGATCCGATTTCGCGCGAATTGCCCTTGGATTATGCGATTGAGCTTAACCGATTTATCCGTCTGGAGATGACCGGTAGCGTCGGGTGATTGCCGCGCGATTTTCTACGAGATATCTATAAACCTTGCATATACCCGCGATCGCGGGTATATGCAAGGTTTGGGATTTATGACTATTATGATCATTCGGCAGGGAGAAGAAAAAGAGATTCATATTGGCCTGCAGGTATCGCAGGAGGAAATAGAAATACAAGAGCAGGGGAGCGCTCGTATTTTCATCGCCGACAATCCGCGCCTCGCGCTCTCGGTACTGCTTGCGGGCAGAGGAGCGTCAGTTGCACTGATAGGGAGATTTCTTGGCAGGCACGACAGCCGTCAAGAAATCATGCTCCGGGCGGTTATGACTGCACCCGACACAAGATGCAGAGTTGATATGCGCGCTGCGCTCGCGGATACTTCGGCATCTTTTTTTGACGGACTCATCCGCGTGGAGGAGCAAGCAAAAAATGCAACAGGATTTTTGTCATACAAAGCGCTCCTCTTGTCTTCAGGAGCGCGTGCCAAGCCCATCCCGCGTCTGGAAGTTCTCACCAAAGAAGTCGCGTCGCTTGGCCACGCCGCGTCCGTGGGTAAAATAGACGAGGAGCAATTGTTTTATTTGCAGAGTCGTGGTATTTCCCGCGCCGAAGCAGAGCGTCTCATCGTGAAGGGCTTCCTCGCCATCCCTCCTCTCTCCCAAACCGAGTTTAGGAGGAAGGAAATTGCATAGATAAAGGGTTTTTTAGTGTTTGTCGCGTAGCCCCTTGACGAAATAGCGAGAAGGGTGTATACTAACATACAGTTCATTGACTTCCTCGTTGGCTGGCTAGCGCGTCTGAATCTGATCGTGTGATCAGGGCGTTCGGGCGCGGTAGGTACAGCCATACGAGGAGATACAACATGGCTAATTTTAAGTGCGTCGCTCCCGGACACAAACCCGCGTCCGTACTAGACACGACCCCCGACTGGGTGCGCGAGTGGGCAGTCCATCCGGCGGACTCCGTGTATCAGGAGGTGCATCTCTGCCGTAAATGCGCATCCGATGCCCGCGAGTTGGGTGTCCGGACCGTGGAGCTCACGGAGGCTCGGAAGATCATCCGGGCGTATAATCTGGAGCAAGAGCGTAAGAGTTTCTTCCTGCAGTTCGTGCCCGGCCAAGAAGAGCAAGCCATGAGCGCCTAACCGACGGGGAGTGAGTATTCCTCCCCGCCTCAACTGGACACATCTCAATCGCGAGGTGTGCCGAGCAGAGGTATTGTTCTTAAGTTAACCGTACCGCGCGTTTCTGGCTCGCTTTGTGAGAGAGCACGAGTGAGCCGGTTTGCGCGGGAATGACCAACGAGAGGAGGTGAATATGGCAGCAGCGAACTCCGGTTCCGTTGGGCGAGGGAAACCCGCTCCTCAGCCGATCTGGCTCTTTGATGTTCCATTGGAACTCGTCGAGCCGGTCCTGATCGGCGCTGGGTTTGGTCTGGACGAGTTTGCGGCGGGGATGGAGGAATTCATCCGCGAAGCAGGCGGCCAGAGCCAAACTCAAGAGGAGTAGTATTCCTCCGGAGACGAGGCCGTGCGGACGGCCAAGAAACAGAAGCGGCAATCGTCTCTCCGCCGATTGCGCATCCGATGTGTACTTTCCGTATCATGGCGAAGCGTCAAACCTTCGCCATCCATCAGAGATCACGAATGAAAATGATTCGCGATTTGTGACGGATCAATGATCCACTCATAGTTCTTTTCAAAAACTCATCAGCACACCGTTCTGGCTGCAAATAAATCTTCACGCATTTTTTACTGATTGGATTGATAGTTGTAGCTTGAACGGTTTGCTGATGGATACTTTTTTGCCTCACCCGAGCGCGTTGCGACATATGTCGGAATGCCTTCAGGTGAGGTTTTTTTATCTGGTACAATGACTTCGTTTGGCGAGGCCACATTAAGTTTGACGATGTGATGGATGGCGGCATATCATCAAGGGTGTATGTATCTGAAGCGTTTGGAATTGTCGGGGTTTAAATCGTTTGCAAAAGCAACGGCGCTGGAATTTCCCTCGCGGATCGTGGCGGTCGTGGGGCCGAACGGCTCGGGTAAATCCAATATCGCGGAGGCAGTCCGTTGGGTGCTCGGGGAACAGTCAATGAAGATGTTGCGCGGCAAGCGCGGCGAGGATTTGATTTGGAACGGTTCTCCCGCGGCGGGCTCGGGGCAGGCGGCAACGCCGCGCATGGGCAAGGCCGCGGTGGCGCTGGTATTTGACAATCACCATGATGCGTTCGGCCTTGGATTTGAAGAGGTGGCATTGTCGCGCAAAATTTTCCGCGACGGGACCAATGAATATGCAATCAGCGGTTCGCCGGTGCGCCTGCGTGATGTGGTGGAGTTGTGCGCGCGGCTCGGCTTGGGCGAGGCAAAGCACAATCTTATCGGCCAGGGCGAGGTGGATCGGGTGTTGCTTGCGACTCCTCGCGCGCGGCGCGAGATGTTGGAGGAGGCGCTGGGGCTGCGCGTGTATCAGTTGAAGAAAAAAGAGGCGGAGCGCAAGCTTGATGCGACCGCCGCAAACATACGGCAGGTAGAGGGATTGGTGCGGGAGATTGCGCCGCATCTGAAATTTTTGCGTACGCAAGCAAAGCGGGCCGAGGCGCGCGAGGGTCTGATGAGCGATCTGCGCGTGATGCAGAGCGCATATTTTACGCGCGAGGAGAAGGAGATTGAGGCCGGGTCCCGCGCGCGGGACGCGGCAGCCGCGCCGCATGAGGCGGCAGCCGCCGCGCTCAAGAAACAAATCGCGGACGCGGAACGGGCAATCGCGGGAGCGGAGAAAAAAACGCAGGATAAGGAATCAAGCGACGGCAAAGTCGAAAAACTTGCGGCATTACAGGACCGGCGCCGGGCGTGCGAGCGGGAGCTTGGGCGGCTGGAGGGCATGCGTGATGCGGCGCATGAGACGGCGCATTGGGCGCAGCCGGCGGATGCGCCGTCCGACGCGCGCCATATCAGTGAAGAGGTGCGGCAATTTTTGAGCGAGGTGCGTTCGCTTGCCGAAGAAGAGCAGGATGCGGGCGTTTTGCGCAGCCACCTCCTGGCGCTCGTGGAAGATATGGAGCGCCTGCTGGAACAGGAGGAGCGCGCCTCCTCTCTTATCCGGAAGCCGCGGCATGCCGATGTGCGGCCGGAGAGGGAAACAACAGAAAAATTCGGAAAAGAAATCGCCGCACTGCAAGAAAAACTTGCGGCATTCGGAAAAGAAATTGCGCAATGGGAAGATGTCCAGCGCCTTGCGCGCGCAGACGCGGCCACGGCGTATGCGGCGATGCGCGAGCACGAAAACACCGTGCGGGCGCTCCGCGATCAGGAGCGGGACGAGGCGCTTGCCCTTGAACGTCTGCGCTTTGATGAAGAGCGTCTTGCGGAGCGTACCGCGTTATTCTTGCGCGAGCGAAAAGAAGCGGGGCTGGAAGAATCGCCGCACCCGTCTCTTGCGCCCGGCGCGTATCAGGATATTTCCCAGCCGGAATTGCGCCGCAAGATCGAGCGCATGCGTTTGAAGCTGGAAGAAATAGGCGGCATTGACGAGACAATCAAAAAAGAATACGAGGAGACCGAAACGCGCCATGCGTTTTTGGAAAAAGAACTTACGGATTTGAAAGCCGCGCACGGATCGCTGAAGGCACTCATCAAAGAATTGGAGGCGCGGGTGCGCAATGATTTCCGCGAGGGTTTTGCCAAAATCAAACAAGAGTTCCATGATTATTTCAAAGTGATTTTCGGCGGCGGCGCGGCGCGTCTGATAAGTATCAAGAATCAAGAATTAAGAATCAAGGAGGATGATGAGGCAACAGATGAAGAAGAAAAAGATGAAGAGGAGGGGATTGAGATTGAGGTGGATTTGCCGCGCAAACGCATCAAGGGACTTGCGATGTTGTCCGGAGGTGAGCGCGCGCTCACCGCGGTGGCGCTCCTCTTTGCTATTGCCGCGGTGAACCCTCCGCCGTTTCTCGTGCTGGACGAGACCGACGCGGCGCTGGACGAGGCAAACTCGCGCCGGTATGCGGCGATGCTCCGCGAACTCGCGAAAAAAACGCAACTTATTGTCATAACTCACAATCGCGAAACCATGCAATGCGCGGGGGTGCTCTACGGCGTGACCATGGGCGACGACGGCGTCTCGCGCCTCCTGTCGCTGAAATTGGAGGATGTCGATGAATATGCGAGCAGGTGATTCTTCATCTGGTTGGTTGGTTTGGTGGGTATTGCCGTATTTTGTGGTTTATGATATATTACTTTTAACAAAAAGTATGATTCTAAAAACTTGGTTTGATAAACTTATAGACTGTCATAAGGGGGTAATCAACCGCTTGCTTCATGTGCTGGGAATTGGATTAGTGTTTGTTGGCATCTTTGAAAAAAGTCTCTGGTTATTGGTTGTGGGAGCAGTATTGCAAGAATTCGGTCACTTTTATGAATACTGGCGAACTCGGGATCCAAAATCTAGTCCTTGGTACTGCTTTAGGCCACAAATAATTTTCTGGGTTATATTTGTTTTGATGATTGTATATATTATTTTCACAAAATAAATAGAATTTGAAAGATATTATGTTGATGATTAGATTTCA
>CAYIQI010000003.1:1165-13359 GCA_964365545.1 uncultured Candidatus Saccharibacteria bacterium | reverse complement strand
TGTAACCATGAGGGTATTTTAGCCCTTCGTGGTTGCGAATACCACTAATTACCTAGGTTTATTGGGAAACTGATCGTGGAGTTCTCGCACGACGCGTGCTAGCACACGGTCTCCCGGACTCGGCTTACCGTTCTTGAGCAAGCCGTACGCCATGGTTACAATGACATCGGCTCCTGCAATGTCGTCCCATGTTGCCTGTGGAATTTTCCAGACGAAAACAGCCCGAAACAGATCACGGAAGAATAGTAGCGTATGACTCTGCTCTATCGTTTTAGGAGCCAAAACAGACATACATAAGTAATTGATAACCCTGCGGCTTGCCTACAAGTATACCTTATTCTTTAAAAAAAGTCAAGCTCTTTGGTACCTGTGTTCGGAGTAGGTGCAGGTCGCTCTTAGAAGTTCATCCGGCACTCCCACCCGGACGGGTACGGAATAATAGAAAAACCGCCGGGAGCGCTGGGCTCCGCGGCGGTTTTTTTGTGTGGCTGTCATACACCGCGTTGTTTTGATTGGTCTCTACGGCTTTGTCTGGGGGCTGCAACCGGGCGACCGGATTGCACAATCATATCCCGCTGTGTCTCGTCCAGGCACTTTACCCAGCGCCACTCATCGGGTTTGCGGGGATTGGCGACCAGAAGGAATAACCCTTCTTTTTGCCTGATGAGCACATGGCCTTCCGGACATATCCGGTTGAAGTTTTCCGCTGTAAAAAGAATTGCGTCTTTTTTGGCGTTAATGATAGTTGCCACTGACGGCTCCTTTTGAGCGGGGGTCTTGCTTTATACCAAAGAACAGCCAAGAAAACGAGGTTATGATGTATGGTTTTGAGCATAAAGTCAAGGTTTTGGGGGTTATCCACAGAAAAATGTAGATTTTTCGTTGACCTGTTTTTTGGCGGGCGTAGAATGAAGAAGTTATTGATTTATCTTTGACTCAAAAATTCTCTTTCGTCTGATCCGGCATGGACGAAAGAGTGTTTTTGTCTCTATTCAAGCTCTATGGCGCCCAAAATCGCGATGTCGTCCGGTCCATCTCTTGATACGGCGTTTACCGCCAAAGTCGGAAGCAAAAAGTTGCCGCTCAAGCGGCTATTCACCAAGGAGGGCGCGCATCCGTATGATCAGGTTGCGTGGAAAAAAGTGAAAATCACGGTGCGCGGGAGCGGGATGAACAGCACCGTAGAGGAACGGGAGCTGGAATTTCCGGATTTTTGGAGCGATAACGCCTGCAACATCGCGGGTTCCAAATACTTTCGCGGCAGAATCGGGTCGGCCGAGCGCGAATCGTCGGCGCGCCAGATGATTGACCGCGTGGTGCGGGTGATTGCCGGGTGGGGTATGCGGTTCGGGCATTTTGGGACCGAAGAGGAGGCGGGGATTTTCAGTGACGAGTTGCGGTTTATTCTTCTGCATCAGCGCGCGGCGTTCAACTCGCCGGTGTGGTTCAATGTCGGGGTGAGCGAAAAGCCCCAGTGCAGCGCCTGTTTTCTGCTTGCCGTGGAGGATAACATGGATTCCATTTTGGAATGGATCAAGACCGAGGGGACTATTTTCAAGGGCGGCTCCGGGTCAGGGGTGAATCTCTCGCCGTTGCGCTCGAGCGGCGAGACGCTCTCGGCGGGCGGCCGCTCGTCCGGCCCGGTTGCGTTTATGCGCGGCGCCGACTCGGTGGCCGGCATGATTGCATCCGGCGGCTCCACGCGGCGTGCCGCCAAGATGGTAGTAATGAATATCGATCACCCTGACATCGTGCAGTTTATCCGGTGCAAGGCCGAGGAAGAGAAAAAAGTGCGCGCGCTCATGGAAGCCGGATATCAAATGTATGACCTTAATAACCCGGCATGGAACTCCATTCAGTATCAGAATGCGAACAACTCGGTGCGCGTGACGGACGAGTTTATGGCTGCTGTGGAGAGTGATGAGCAGTGGACCACGCGGTATGTGACCACCGGCGAACCGGCACAAGAATACCGGGCGCGGGATCTCATGGCGGAAATTGCCAAAGCCGCATGGGAATCCGGGGACCCGGGCATGCAGTATGATACGACCATCAATCGTTGGCACACCAACCCCCATACCGGCAGGATCACGACATCCAATCCCTGCTCCGAATATTTGAGTATAGATAATTCTGCGTGCAATCTTTCCTCCATCAACCTTTTGCAATATCTGAATACGGACGGCAGTTTTGATGTGCGGCGATTCATCCACACCGTGGATGTGATGATCTTGGCTCAGGAGATTTTGGTCGACGGCTCCAGCTACCCCACGGAGAAAATCGGCAAAAACGCGCATGATTTTCGCCAGTTGGGATTGGGCTATGCGAATCTTGGCGCGCTGCTCATGGCATGGGGTATGCCGTATGATTCAGACGCGGCGCGCCACACCGCAGGCGCCATCACGGCGCTTATGACCGGCGAGGCATATCGCTATTCGGCTGAGATGGCACGGCGCATGGGGCCGTACGCGGGGTATGCCGTGAACCGCGAGCCGCAGCTTGCGGTGATCGGGATGCACCGCGATGCGGTGGCGCGCGTGCGGACAAGTTTGGTGCGGGACCGGGCGATTTATGATGCCGCCGCTATGGCATGGGACGATGCAGTGTCGCTTGGTAAAAAACACGGCGTGCGCAATGCGCAGGTGACCCTACTCGCGCCCACTGGTACCATCAGTTTGATGATGGATTGCGCGACCACCGGGATTGAGCCGGAATTCGCCTTGGTAAAAATGAAGAAGCTTGTCGGCGGCGGCGCCATGCGCTTTGTGAATACGACCGTACCCCAAACCCTTGAAAAACTCGGGTATCGGGAAGAAGAGCGGCGGCAGATGCTGGCTTTTATTGAAGAACACGGCACGATTGAGGGCGCGCCGTACATCAAAGACGAGCACCTCGCGGTGTTTGACTGTGCGGTGAAGCCCGTGCGGGGCGAGCGCGTAATTTCCTGGCGGGGGCATGTCAAGATGGTCGCAGCAGCCCAGCCATTTTTATCCGGCGCCGTGTCCAAGACATTCAATATGCCCAGCGAGACCACGCCCGAGGAAATCATGGAGGCATACATCATGGGCTGGAAAATGGGGCTCAAGGCATTTGCCGTGTACCGCGACGGGTCCAAAGCGGCACAACCCTTGAATCTTAGCGCCGAGGAGAAGAAAAAGAAATCAGCGGACAGGCCGGTGCGCCGACACCTGCCGACGACTCGTGCGTCCGAGACGCATAAGTTCTCTATCGCGGGGCACGAGGGGTTTCTCACCTACAGCGCGTATGATGACGGCGCGCTTGCCGAGATTTTTATCCGCATGTCCAAACAGGGATCCACGCTTGCCGGACTCTTGGATGCGTTTGCCATCGCGGTCTCCGTGGCGCTGCAGTACGGCGTGCCCTTACGCGATTTGAGCCGCCGCTTTTGTTATGCGCGATTTGAGCCGGCTGGCTACACCGATAATCCGGAAGTGCAGGTGGCAACCTCCATCGTTGATTATTTGTTCCGGTATCTTGGCTTGCGATTTTTGTCGCCCGTCGAGCTCGACGAGCTTGGCATCAAAGTTGCGGTCAAGGAAATTGAAGCAGAACGCCCGATTGCATCCGGCGAGGTTATGCGTTCTTCGGTGAAGCAGACGACGGTGGAGGTGCGCCGCGTGGTGTATGCGGACTCGGTGTGCCGCGCCTGCGGCGGCATGATGATCCAGACCGGTACCTGCAAGACCTGCATCCAGTGCGGCACCAGCAACGGAGGATGTTGATTTTTTGTCGCGTCATTGCGAACGAAGTGAAGTAATCCTGTGCGGATAAGCGGGAAAAATTTGCATCAGGTTTCTATCCATGCTATGTTTCTTATATGGTTGCGCTTACGCTTACCATGATGCCTTTAGCGGTGAGACGGGGACGAAAAGTTCGCGTTGAGTTGGATGCGGAGCGATTTGAGCGTCTTGCCGCGGGCTTGGGATTTTTTACTCCGGCATTTGTTGCGAGTATTGAGCGCGCCGAGAGAGAAATTACGGAGGGTAAAACCAAGCGCCTGCGGAGTTTGAAAGATCTCCGGCGCGTATGACCGAAATCTTCTATACTTCTGAATTTGAGAAAAGATACCGGGCGTTGCCTGCGGCAGTGCAGAAGAAAGCCGAGCGTCGCGAGGCGATGTTTCGTCAAAATCCGTTTCATCCTTCGTTGCAGACGGAAAAACTCAAGCCAAAATCAAAAGAGTATTGGGGCTTTCGAATAGATCCGGCGTACCGGATTCTTTTTCGTTTCCGCGACGGCGGCTCGGTCTATTTTCTGACCTGCGGGCACCACGGTTGGATTTATCAGTATGTTGTCACGCACTAATGCTCTACATTTTCACCGGCAACGGAAAAGGAAAAACCACGGCGGCTCTGGGGGCGGCTCTGCGCGCGGTGGGCGAGGGCAAGCGCGTGCTCATGGTACAATTTATCAAAGGCCCGTGGAAATCCGGCGAGGACACGGCGCAGGATTTTTTGGCACCGCATTTCAAACTCGTAAAAATGGGCAAGGGATTTGTGGGTATTTTGGGGGACTCGCTCCCGCGCGAGGAGCATGAGCGAGCGGCCCGCGATGCGCTCGCGTATGCAAAAAAAGAAATGGATGGCGGCGCGTGGGACATTGTTATTTTAGATGAGGTGAACAACGCGATGCGGTTAAACTTGATCGCGCAGGAAAAAGTGCTTGCGTTTGTCCGCGAAGCCGCAGATAAAATTGAGCATTTAATTTTGACTGGCCGCGACGCGCCGCAGGAACTCATGGACAGGGCGGATCTTGTCACCGAGATGCGGGACATCAAGCATCCGTACGAGCAGGGCATCAAAGCAAAGCGCGGCATTGAATACTGATGGAATAGATGAGAGTAGAATCTATTTATCCGAACAAATAAACGATCGTAGAAGTGTTCGGATAAATGATAAAAATTGCGTGATGTCGGGGAAGAAATAAAAGCGCCGCCCCGTAATGAGCGGGGCGGCTTCTGTTGTATGACTACACCGCGTGTGCGGCATGGATTGCCGCAAGGGTATCCTTGATGAGCGAGAAGCCCTTTTTGTAAATTCCGGAATTGATGTGTATCGCTTTTACGCGCGGGTGCATATCGAGTCGCGCGAGCGCATGCTCCGGCTCGGTGATGCCGCCGACTGCGATCACATCCATATCTAAACTCCGTTTGTCTATCTCGTCCATGACAACTCGCAGTTTTTGCTTCGCGAGTTCTCGCAGGGGATCTCCACCGACACCTCCAGCTTCCGTGATGCCATAGCGCGCCTTGATGCCCGCATCCACGGTGGTGTTGAACGCTTCAAGGATAGGTATGCCGCACATCGCCGCAACGCTTACGGCCCGGCGAAGGTCGTCATTCTCCATGTCCGGCGAGAGTTTGAGAATGACAATCGGCTCAGGCAGGTCGCAGAGTAAAGCGAGCGTCCTGATTTTGTCCACGAGGCGGGACAGAAAATCGTAAACGCGGTTCAGGAGATTGCGGAGCCCGGCGGTATTGGGCGAGGAGATGTTGACTTGTAGAGCATCGCCCGGCTGAAGAACAGGAAGGATGACGCTGAACGCTCGCATCAGATGCGCGATCAGTGCGTCAAGGTCGCGGTCTTCCTCATACTTTTCCACCGCGATTTTGTTGGGCCCGATTGATACGATGATCGGGGTGCGAACCGCGTCTCCGTCCCGCTCGTGCCGTATGTCCCATAGGTGATAGGCAAGCGGCATGATGCCTTGGGAATTGAACCCGAAGCGATTGGTTGTTGAAAATGCGCCGGTTATCGCATCTTGATGCGTGAAGAATCGTGGCTCTGGATTTCCCGGCTGGTCAAGAAACGGAACGGTACCGAGCTCAAGGGATCCGATGCACGCGCCTCGGATAAGCGTCACAGAGCCCCTACCGTCTTTGGTGAATCCAGCAGAAATGCCGACTGGATTTCGCCATATCATCCCGCACTCTTTGTTTCCGATGCGCACCGGCATGTCGGCGTACGGACTTGCATACAAATCCGTAAATTTGTCACGATCATACCGGTTTAGAGGGATTCGTTCCAACTCGTTGAGCAGAAAATCAAGTTCGTATTCCGCATCAGAGCCGAACCATGTGAAATCCTGCTTTCCCCACAACGATCCGCGTATTTTGTCATAAGTACCAACAGAAGCCATGAGAATCTCCTTTTGACGGTGTGTTCCCAAACAACGATTGAAGGATCTGCGATTATTTATATGTCAAGAGATTGAGAAAGTCAATGAGCGTGATAGAGTGGGGGCATGACAAAATCGCGGATTTTTCTGTGGGTGATGCTGGTGATGATTGCGGGGGTTGGCGTCGGATCTTTTGCGCCGGCGCCGACCACTTTTCTCTTTGTTGGCGCGATTGCGGCCGTGGCGTGGCTGGGTGCCGGCGTCATCGGACAGAAGCGCGGGATGTGGATCCCCGCGCTTTTTTGTTTGGCTTTTCTTGGCGGCGCGATCCGGTTCGCTATGGTGGAGGCGGGACAATTTGATTTGTCGCCGTTGCAGGGGAAATCGCTTGCGATGCAGGGCGTGATTGATGAGGAACCGGAGGCAGCGGCCTTACATCAGCGTATCGCGGTTGCGGTGGCGGTAGTCAACGGGCGGCCTGTGCAGAAATCTTTTCGCGTACTCGCGACTCTCCGTCGGTTTCCGGCGTACGCGCTGGGGGACGAGATAAAAATGCAGGGCGCGGTGGAGGCGCCGCGCAGCGACCGAGGCTTTGACGAGGCGTCGTATCTCAAACGCCGCGGCATTGCCGCGACGCTGTTCTATCCGCAGGTTGAGCATATCGCGCAAGGAAAGGGGAATCGGCTTGTCCTCGGACTGGTCCGGATAAAACACGCGTTTGAGAACAATATTAATACGATCCTGCCCGAGCCGCACGCAGGGTTTCTGAAAGGATTGGTTTTGGGCGAGCGTTCTTCCCTGCCGCAGAGCTTGATCGCGGATTTTCAAATCACGGGCACCTCGCACATGATGGCACTCTCGGGTTACAACATTACGATTATTGGCAGTGCATTGAGCCGCGCGCTGTTGCGGCTTACAATTCCTTTTGCCGTTTCTTTTTGGGTCGCGAGCGCTACCGTCATTCTTTTTATTATCATGACCGGCGCATCCGCGTCGGTGGTGCGCGCAGGCATCATGGGTATCTTGCTTCTGATCGCGCAAAAAGAAGGGCGAATGTATCGCATGGCGCCGGCGCTCGCCGTAGCCGCAGCGGCTATGGTCATACAGAATCCGTATGTGTTCCGGTTTGATGCGGGATTTCAACTCTCTTTTGGCGCCACGCTCGGGCTCGTGTATATTTCGCCGCATGTGGAGCGATGGCTTGATGATGTATGGCGGTGGCTGCGGCGCGACCGCACCGCCCGCGCCGTTGCCGGGCCGGAGGAGAAAGAAGCGCCCTTGGCAAAACGGATTTTAACTGAAACGCTCGCGGCGCAAATCGCGGTTTTGCCGTTGCTTATCTTTCTTTTTGGCAGAGTGTCGCTGGTAAGTCCGCTTGTCAATGTTTTGGTACTGCTCGCGATACCCTATGCCATGGGCATCGGATTTGTTGCGGCAATACTCGCGTTCTTATCTCGCATACTCGGGAGATTGGTGGGCGCAGGCGCATGGGCTATTCTGGAGTATCAGTTGCGGATGATCGCGCTGTTTGCGCGCGTTCCTTTTGCCGGAGTCGCGCTCGGCAATACGGCACTCGTCGGGGTGGCCGTTTTATACGGTTGGGTTGGCTGGCGGATATGGAGAAAATCAAAAAAAATCTGAATCTTTTACTGCTTTCTCTTCTTGGAGCCGTCGTGGGACTTGTCTGGTACGCAGTATTTTATGTTGAGGTACAGCGCAATCTTGTGATGACGGCGTTTGATGTCGGGCAGGGCGATAGTGTGTTTATAGAAACACCCAATGGCAATCAGGTGCTGATAGACGGCGGGCCGCAAGACGCGGTGCTGGCAAAATTAGGAGATGCGATGCCGTTTTGGGATAGAACCATTGAACTCGTGGTTCTCACGCACCCGCACGCGGATCATCTTGATGGCCTCGTGGAAGTTATGAAGAGGTATGATGTTGTGATGGTGCTGGAATCAGGAGTGAATCATACGATTCCCGAGTATGAAGAGTGGCGCAATCTGCTCAAAGAAAAAGGCGTCAAGGTGGTGATTGCCAAAGCAGGCCAGCGGGCGCGGCTTTCCAGTAGCGCGTATCTGGACATCCTCGCCCCGTTTGAAAATTTTGTAGGAGAATCGCCGCGGCACATCCATGATGCGATGATCGCGGCAAAACTCGTTCACGGTTCCACGACAGCTCTATTTATGGGAGACGCCGAGAAGTCGCTGGAATATCAATTATTGTATTCAGGCGCGGATATGGATGCGGATATTCTCAAGGTCGGACATCACGGATCAAAGACCTCAACCACTCCGGATTTTTTGCGTGCCGTGTCGCCGAAGATTGTGGTGATTTCCGTGGGCCGCAGAAATCGCTACGGCCATCCGGCGCAGGAAGTCGTGGATCGCATCGCCGCATTCGGCGCCGCGCTTTTTCGCACGGACCGCGACGGGGACGCGCGTTTTGTAAGCGACGGCAGAAACATTTGGCATGTGCCGTGATTTTGATTTTTAGATGGGTTCTTATTACCAAACTATATCAGGGTCGTTCTCTGCTATTTTTACTATCTGTTTCGTTCACTGTGGACAAAAAGCGCGGTGCCGACGGCGAGAAATATGCCGGAGAGCGCCGTGATAATACCAAGATTCACCAGTGGAGAGTGGAGTACGAGCGTAGATGCCTCGGGCGCGCCCGCATAGTAAATGCCGCGGAGGAAATCCACGCCGTAGGTCAAAGGCGCGATGCGCGAGAGCGCAAAAAGCACGGGCGGCAGATGCGTGATCGGATTGAAGACGCCGGCGAGGAAAAACTGTGGGAAGATGACCAGCGGGAATATCTGGCGCACGCGCTGTTGATTGCCGAGGTTGGCGAGGACCAACATCCCGAACGCGCCGCCGAGAAACGAGACCGCCGCCATTGCCGGGACGAGGCGTATAGATTGCCAAAGCGACAGCGGTACGCCCATGATGAGGCCGAAGATAATCACCCCCGCGGCTTGGGCAAATGATACGGCTCCTTCTCCGATGATTTTACCGATGATAATAGAGGAGCGGCGGACTGGTGCGACAAAGATAGCTTGGCTGAAATCCTGCTCGCGGTCTTCCATGAGCGAGATAATGCCGGATGCCGTCGATTGGAACAGGACTTGAGCGAGGACGCCGACAAAAACAAATGCGAGAAAATTAAACCCTACGTTTTTGGCAAGATTGGCTTGCAGCGAGCCGCCGAGAATTCCGACAAACATGATCGGCAGGACAAAGCTGATGAGAATACGCGGACGATCCCGCAAGAATTTGGTGAAATCCCGGTACGCGATGGTAATGATGGCGTTGAGTTCGTGCATGATCGTTTTCATTTCTGTTCTTCCCGTCCGACCATTTCGAGATATGCTTCTTCCAGTGTGGGGCTGTGGATATGCAGATATGAAAGTGGCGTGCGGATTGCTTGGATGATCGCGGCGGCTTCCCTCTTGCCGAGCGTCACGCGAAGCCGTCCGTGATCCGTTACGGAAAAAGGGATAGCGAGATTTTTTAATTCATCGTCGAGTGGCGCGCGATCCTCGGCATCAAGTAGGAGGTATTCCTCCGTCAGTTCCTGCCGGATGTCTTGCGGTCTGCCGAGCGCGGCGATCCGGCCGTGGTTGATGATACACACGCGATCCGCGTGTTCGGCTTCTTCTAGATAATGCGTCGTAAGAAAAATCGTCGTGCCTTCTTCTTTGCGTACGCGTGTCAGATATTCCCAAAGGTTTTTACGGCTCACCGGATCCAGGCCCGTAGTCGGCTCGTCAAGAAAAAGAATTTCGGGCCGGTGCATGAGGTCGCGGACGATCTCAAGCTTGCGGCGCATCCCGCCGGAAAATGTTTTGACCGGACGGAACAGCTCGTCCCGGATGCCAAGCACGCCGCTCAATTCCGCGATGCGTTTTTTGTAGAAACCCGGCATCATGCCGTAGCTTGGCCGGAAGCGGTACAGGCCGTAGAGGATACTGTGGAAGCGCACATTTTCTTCGGCAGTGAGATTGAGATCCAGGCTCGGGTGCTGAAATACCACGCCAATCTGGGCGCGTACTATTGCCTGCTCTGCATCGCTGTCATGCCCCGCGACGCGCACAACACCGGATGTTTTGGTCAGGGTAGTGGTGAGAATAGAGAGCGTCGTGGTTTTTCCCGCGCCATTGGGACCGAGCAGGGCAAACAGCGCACCCCGCTCCACGGCAAAAGAAATCCCGTCCACGGCATTCACCTTGGCATTTTTATATCGCTTCACCAAATCTGTTACTTCAATCGCGTGGGGCATGGCGTGCAGTATAGCGCGCTTTATACAATAGACCTACTGACTAAATATTATTCTACTGCAATGTCCATATTTCGGCTACGACTTTGCAAAAATTATTCACCATATACGGCGTATATGGTGAATAATTTTTGCCTCGTCTCGCACGAAATCTGAACATTTCGCTACGAAACTATTTAGTCAGTAGGTCTAACAGAAGAACTTGCGTGTGGGCCATCTTTATGGTATGCTGATCAGAACCAATCTCAAAAAGAGCTTTCGAGCCGAAAATCGCGCTCCGCAGAGCCGGAATGCATTTTTGAGATGGGTTCCAGCGACTAAATGCCTTTGATGAGCGTTAGTATACTATGAGTGCGCATTCGCAAGAAAAAAAGTCGCAATACGGCATTGCGGAGATGAAAGACGAAGATATTTTGCGGGCATCGCAGAGCGAGCCCGCGATGTTTGAAATGCTGGTGGAGCGGTATCAGGAGCCGTTGCTCCGCGCCGCCATGCGCGTCGTGCGCGGGCGCGAGGAGGCGGAGGATATCGTACAGGAGGCGTTTGTGAAAATTTACAAAAACGCGGGCAAGTTTGAAAAGTACGATGGTATTGAGTTTAAGTCATGGGCGTATAAAATTACGATCAACACCGCGATTACGCATTATCGCAAATTGAAGCGCGGAGAATTTTTGACGGATGATCCGGCGGCGTTTGAGGAGATCAATGAGGAAGCGCCGGATACGCGGTATTCGTTTGCGGCGGATGCCAAAGCCGCGGTGGCGCAGGTGCTCGCGAAAATGCCTTTGCATTTGCAATCGGTGCTCCGGCGCTATTATCTTGAAGACAAATCGTACCGCATGATTGCCGAGGAAGAAAATATTTCCATCCCGACGTTGAAAATGCGCTTGTTCCGCGCCAAGAAACTGTTTAAAAAAATAAATAAGGAGGAGATCTCCGGCTCCTATTAACTTTATGGAAAATATTTCTGCGCAAAATATTTCAGCGCCGCCCCGCTTTCGCGGTGAGACGCTCAATCGTATCTATCGCATCTGGCTGTTCCGCAAACTTGCGCCGGTGCTGGCGCTTGAGATCGCTGGGTTCTCGCTTCTGCTCTACGGCATTGCCAGAGTGGTCTTTGTGGAGCGCGTGGTGGATAACGGCATGAGCGTTTTCTTCCGGAGTCCGTCCGGCATTTTCTCCTTTGTGGCTGGCGCGTTCCTCCACGCGCCGGTTGCAACCAAACTCATGAGCGCGGGCATCGTGATTTCGGTGGCCCTACTCATTCGTCTCGTGACGCAGGGAGTTTTGCGTTTTATCCTCGTCAGAGAAAATTATTTCAGCAGAGTCCAAAAGTGATGGAAATTATCTACGCGGATGATGACATCATTGTCATCAACAAGCCGCCGGGGATATCGGTGCATGGGGGCGGCGCGGTTGCGGGTCCGACGATCGCGGATTCCCTGCGGAAAGAGTTTCCGGAAATCGCGGGTGTCGGCGAGGACCCGGCGCGTCCCGGGATTGTGCACCGGCTGGACCGCGACACCTCGGGCGTCATGGCGGTCGCACGGAATCAGAAAAGTTTTTCTGCGCTCAAAGAGATTTTTCAGAAGCGGCGCGCGGAAAAAATCTACTATGCGATCGTGTGCGGCGTACCCCGCGAGCGCGAGGGCGCGATTGATTTTGGTATCGGGCGGCTCGTAAGCAATCCCACCATGCGCGGCGCGGCCGTTGGCCGCGCCGTGCTGCGCGGCGCGCGCGATGGGCGCACGAACTATAGGGTGGTCAAAACAAGCGAT
>CAYIQI010000003.1:0-1155 GCA_964365545.1 uncultured Candidatus Saccharibacteria bacterium | reverse complement strand
GCGTGGGGACGGTGGGCTCGAACGCGTCGATGGACCCGGCGTGGGGGTGGGCGCTTTTTTTTTTGTTCTGGGGCGGCTCCAAACAAATCCCACATTGCGGGGGGGGGCATTTGACCGCCGCGTCCTGCGCGGCGCGCGCGATGCGCTCACTCACTATCGGGTGCTCAAAGCAAGCGATGCGTATGGCCTGGTTGAATTGTGTCCGAAAACCGGCCGTATGCATCAGCTCCGGGTGCACATGAAAGCCATCGGCCATCCGATTGCCTGCGACACCAAATACGGCGGCAGACAAGTGTGCTGTCCTGCGGGCGCGGGCAGGCAGTTGCTCCATGCCCGTTCCCTCGCATTTAGTTTCCCCGAAGGCAGGCGGCTTTCTTTTGAAGCCGATCTGCCCGCCGATATGGCGCTTGCCATAGAGAGCGTTTTTTGATACGATTGTTTTCTATGGAAATGACGACATTGGAACAATTGCAAACGCGCAGTGACTTGCCCGAAATCAAGGCGGGCGACACGGTCCGCGTGCATCAGAAAATTAAAGAGGGCGGCAAAGAGCGGATTGCGCTTTTTGAGGGAATGGTGCTGGCGCGCAAGCACGGCAAGGGAATCACCGCGACATTTACCGTGCGCAAAGTAGTGGACGGCATCGGCGTTGAACGGGTGTTCCCCCTGCATTCGCCGACCATTGTGAAGCTTGAAGTATTGCGCCATTCCAAAGTCCGGCGCGCAAAACTCTATTATATCCGCGACAAAGCAAGCCGCGAAATCCGCAGAAAAATGAAGCAGATATGGGCCGAGGCCCTGCCGCCAAGAGCTGCGGTGCAGATAAAAGAAACAGATGCCCCCGCAGTGGAGGGATCAGTCGCAGTGGCGGAATGACATCAAAATAAGTTTGTGATATAATTTACCCGCGTCCCGATGCATCGGGACGCGGGTAAATAAAATATGAGGATTACGCGCGGGTGGCGAAACTGGCAGACGCACTACCTTGAGGTGGTAGCGCCCGCAAGGGCTTGGAGGTTCGAATCCTCTCCCGCGCACTATGCTGATCAAAGATTTTTTAGATTTTTTGCGCGAGTACAAAGTCGCGTCGGTGGCGATTGCTTTCGTGATGGCGACGGCAAGCACCGCGCTCGTCAACTCGTTCGTCAAAGACAT
>CAYIQI010000002.1:0-13923 GCA_964365545.1 uncultured Candidatus Saccharibacteria bacterium | reverse complement strand
CTGTTTAGTTTCAACAGCCCCTATGGCGCGTGTCCGGCGTGCACCGGCCTCGGGGCGACGCTGGAGGTGTCTGCGGAGCTGGTCTTGCCGAATAAGCGGCTTTCCATCAGCGAGGGCGCCATCCGCCCATGGGCGGGGGCATCGCACCGCGTGGGCAGGCAGAGCTGGTACTGGTGGATATTGGATGATCTCGCGACGCGCCGCAGATTTTCGTTGGATACTCCGGTGGAGAAATTGCCTCCGGAAATCATTGGGATTATCTTGAACGGCGAGCCTGGCGCCGAAAGTCGGCCGTCGGCGGATGCCGAAGGAGCAGATACCGCCTCTGCCGACGGTGGAGGGAAAGGCGGATTTGAGGGCGTCATTGCCAATCTCAAACGCCGGTGGAAAGAAACCGATTCGGAGTTTACCCGTGCCGAGATTGAGAAATACATGACCATCCTCGTTTGCCCCGCGTGCGGCGGCAAACGACTCAAACCCGAGGCGCTCGCAGTCATCGTCGGCTCGGAGAATATCGCATCAGTGACGGATATGACCGTCGAGCAGGCGCAGGGATTTTTCCGCCATATCCTCGGCGTAAATCCTCACAAGGCCGGGTCTCATAAGGATTCTTATGGAGATACGCGACCGCATCAGGATGCGTTGTCCGCCAATAATCTAAAAATCGCGGCTCCGCTCATCAAAGAAATCGAAAAGCGCTTGCAGTTTTTGCGCGATGTGGGACTGGAGTATCTTACCGTCTCGCGCGAATCCACGACGCTGTCGGGCGGCGAGGCCCAGCGCATACAGCTTGCCACGCAGATCGGCTCGCGTCTCACCGGTATCATCTATATTTTAGACGAGCCGTCCATCGGTCTGCACCCGCGCGATCATGCGCGACTCATCGCGACATTGAAAGATCTGCGCGACCTCGGCAATACCGTAATCGTCGTGGAACACGACGCCGAGACCATGCGCAACGCGGACTGGATTATTGACATCGGCCCGGGCGCGGGCAAGCACGGCGGCAAAATCATTTTCCAAGGCACGCCCGCGGCTATTTTCAAAGCGGATACGCTGACAGGGCAATATCTATCGGGTAAAAAAAGTGTGGGGACACAAAAAAGACATCCTGACAAACTGGAGTTTGTTGGTGTGTCTCGGGAACGAAAAGATCATCAGCCGTCTTTTATCACCATCCGGGGCGCCACGGAGCATAATCTCAAAAATATTGATGTCGCGATTCCGCTGGGCAAACTCGTGGCGGTTTCCGGCGTTTCGGGCTCCGGCAAATCCACGCTCATCAATGACATTCTTGCCAAAGCGCTCTTGGCAAAATTGCACGGCGCGCATATGATTCCGGGCAACCACAAAGAGATCATCGGCACGGAGCATATCAGTAAAGCCGTGGTGGTGGATCAGTCGCCGATCGGCCGCACCCCTCGCTCCAACCCCGCGACCTACACGGGCGCATTTGCCGTGATCCGCGATGTATTTGCGCGTACGGTGGAGGCGCGCGTGCGCGGCTATACCGCGGGCCGCTTCAGCTTCAATGTCAAAGGCGGCAGGTGTGAAGTATGCGAAGGCCAGGGAGTCAAAAAAATAGAAATGTATTTCCTGCCCGATGTGTATGTGGAGTGCGAAGAATGCCGCGGCAAGCGATACTCGCGCGAGGCGCTCGAAATAGAGTACCTGGGCAAAAACATTGCGGATATCCTCGCTATGTCCGTTGAAGAGGCACTCGCATTTTTCTCGGCAATCCCCGCGATCCGCGCCAAGTTTGAGACGCTCGTCGATGTGGGCCTCGGCTACATGAAAGTGGGCCAGCCCGCCCCGACGCTCTCGGGCGGCGAGGCGCAGCGCGTAAAACTTGCGGCAGAGCTCTCGCGCCGCGACACCGGCGATACGCTCTATATTTTAGATGAGCCGACCACGGGCCTGCATTTCGACGATACCGCAAAACTGCTCCGGGTGTTGCGGGCGCTCGTGGCCAAAGGCAATACCGTACTCGTGATTGAACACAATCTGGATATTCTCCGCAACGCGGACTGGCTTATTGACCTGGGTCCCGGAGGAGGGGAGGCGGGAGGGTATCTCATTGCCACCGGCGCTCCGATTGACATTGCAAAAATAAAAAAGTCATCCACCGGCCAGTGGCTGGCAAAAAAGTAGGTGCTCGGTAACCATCTCAAAGGGTTATTCGTAGCGTAATGCCTCAATGGGATTGAGGCCTGCCGCGCGGCGGGCAGGATAGTAGCCGAAGATAATGCCAATCGCAGCGGAGACGCCAAAGGCGAGCGCCACGGATGCGAGTGAGACGCTTGTTGCGATGCCGGCAAACTTTGATACGACAAAAGAAGTGCTCCACCCGAGCACAACGCCTATTATGCCGCCGAGAAAAGTGAGTAGTACGGCCTCGGCAAGAAATTGCATGCTGATAGCGCGTTTTTTGGCGCCGATGGCTTTACGCAGGCCAATCTCACGCGTGCGTTCGGTGACGGTGGTAAGCATCATGTTCATAATGCCGATGCCGCCGACAATGAGCGAGATGCCGGCGATGGACGCAAGAAAAATAGTGAAGGTTGTGGTGACTTGTGTCAGGGTGCCGATGATATCCGCTTGCGAGACAATGGAGAAATCGGGGCTTGCCGGATCCACGCGATGTTTTGCCGCGAGTGCTGCCGTCGCATCGTCTTGCGTTTGCGCCATAAGTTCTTTGGTCTGCACGCTCACGGCAATAGTCGAAAGGAAGTCGGCGCCCGCAAGGATCTTTTGCATGGTGGAAAGCGGCACAAACACCGTATCATCCGGGTTGAAAAATCCCGAACTGCCTTTTGCCTGCAGGACGCCGACGACTCTGAAATTGATTTTGCTGATGCGGATGATTTTGCCGATCGGATCATCATCGCCGAAAAGGTCGCGCGCCGCAGTGGGGCCGAGTACGGCAACGCGCGACAAACTGCGCACCTGTCCGTCGGTGATAAACGAACCATTTGCCGCGATGACATTGCGTACCAGTGCATAATCGGGTACCACGCCGATAACCGTGGAATTGGTATTGTTGCCGGCAGGCGAGACAATTTGGAATCGGCGTTGGAGCTCGGGCGATATGTTGGCGACGCCCGAGATTTGGCGTAGGATGTCTGCGTCGTCGTTTTTGAGCGTCTGCGCGGACCCCCGACCCGAAGAAACAATGCCGCGCCCCGGCTGGATAAAGCCAGGGATAATCGTCAGGAGATTGGAGCCAAGCCCTTGGATACTGGACTGAATCGTTGCGGAGGCGCCCTGGCCGATCGCGATCATCGCGATAACGGACGCAATGCCTATGACAATGCCCAGGATAGTGAGGCCGGAGCGCGCTTTGTTCGCCGAGAGCGCATGATAAATTTCTTGAAAAAGATCTGTCGGCTTCATATGGAGATGTGTGTGGTATGGATAATGCGGCGGTTTTTATTTTTCTCGTCTTTGATGATTTCGCCGTCGCGGATGTGAATGATGCGCTCGGCATGTCCCGCCACATACGGCTCGTGGGTAATGAGGATGATCGTGCGGTTCTGATCAGTATGGAGGCGTTGAAAAGTATCCAGCACTACTTCGCCGGTTTTCGTGTCGAGATTACCGGTAGGTTCATCCGCGAGAACGAGCGCCGGATCATTGACCAGCGCGCGCGCGATGGCAACTCTCTGCATCATACCGCCGGAAAGCTGATTGGAAAAATATCCCCAAAATCCTTCAGGAAATGCGGCTTGTGCAAGCGCGGCGCGCCCGAGCGCCTCACGCCGTTCCCGCGGGACGCTCGCGTAGACCAGGGGAAGCGTGACATTGCGCAGTACCGAGGAGCGCGGCAGGAGATTGAATGCCTGAAACACGAAGCCGATTTTTTTTATGCGGATATCGGCAAGTTCGTCGTCCGAGTATGCGCCGATGTCATGTCCGTCTAAAATATATTGCCCGGAGCTGGGCGTATCCAGACATCCCAATATATGCATAAGCGTGGATTTACCGGAACCCGACGGCCCCATGATCGCCACGAACTCGCCGGCAGTAATGGTAAAAGAGATCTTCTTGAGCACCGTGGTTTGGTGGTCTCCATTGATATAGATTTTTACGATATTGCGGCATTCGATCATAACAAAATCATATTATCTTCCCGTGCCGCGAAAAGCTCCGCCGCCTCCGCTTGAGCCGCCGCCGGGAAGCCCGGGGATTCTCAAGCCGCTCGGCTGCGAAGAATTAGGCGCCGTTGCGACGGCTGCCTGGAGGGTGCGCACGACAATGCGGTCGCCATCTTTTAATCCTGATGTAATTTCAGTGGCATCATCATTAGCAAGCCCGATCTCCACCGCTTGAACGCGCGGAGGATTTGTTAACGCAATGCCGGATGCGTTGGATGCAAGATCCGTCGGCGAGAGCGCATCGTCCACCACCTGCACCGTATGCGTGTTGCCTTGCGTTTTGAGCGCGGCATTAGGGACGAAAAGGACATTTTGCTTTACATCCGTAATGATTGCGGCGGTGATACTCATGCCGGATTTTACCCGCTCGTCCTGGGTGTCGAAAACGATTTTAACATTGTAGGTGACCACGCCCTGCGCCACCGCGCCAATGGCGTCAATCTCCGCCACCGCTCCGGTAAGGGTCAGATCCGGAATCGCATCAAAGGTAAGCGTCGTTTTCTGCCCCAGTTTTATTTTCGCAACATCCACTTCGTTGAGCGAGACGGTCGCGATTTTTTGTCGGGTGATGAGGGTGCCGAGCGCGCCTGCGGGCGAGACGGAGTCGCCCTTTTTGATGATAAGTCCCGAGATGGTGCCGTCGAATTGCGCGCGGATAAAATAATTATTCAGCGTCTCGATGGCGTCGCGCAGGGCATTTTCGCGCTGGATGATGGCGAGCTGTTGGGATTGGATATCAAGCGCATCCGCGCCTTCTTTTAGTTTCTTCAATGCGGCGGTTTTCTCCGCGATGGTATTGTCGGCGTTGGTGAGCGTTTGTTCGTTGTCGATAATGGTTTGTTTGATAGTAAGGAGATTGGAGAGATGCGCGTTTGTTTTTCCGGTGTCGGTATTCAATGTAGAGAGGTGCGTGGTGGAGAGGGGATTGAGTTTAATGCTGTTGTCCAACAATTTTTGCTGATAAAATTGGATAAAGTTGTTCGCGGTTTTTACGGATTCGGCGATGACTTTGGCGGTAGCATATGTCTCGTTGATGAGCGCGGTGATTGTGGCGCTGTCTGAAAATCGCGAGGACGCTTTGTAATCCACAGCATTCTGATCATATGCTTTGCGCGCGATCTGATATGCGTCATAAGCGTCTTGTCGATACACCGGCGCTTTGCTTTCCGTGTCGTAGATCTTTACCGAGTCCGCATAAAAATCAATGTTATACTGCTGTCCCGCGCCGAGTGTGCTGGAGAGAAGCATGTCTTGGAGCCTCGCCATCACTCCGGGTAAATCCAGAAATGCGTTGGATACGGCATTCAGCCCGTCGTCTTGCGCTTTCTTGATAGCGTCCTTGGCATTCGCTTTGGATTGCTGTGCCTGGATGAGCGCGTGCTCCGCCTGCAGAAGAGAGAGATCATCGGCGGGTTTTTGCAGTTTTTGCAGAGCAAGCTTTGCGCTGTCCAGATTCACTTGCGCATCGCGCACCGACTTCTGGGCGTCCTCGGTATCCAATTGGACGAGGAGAATCCCCGCTTTTACATCGCGGCTGTTGGGCGCGACATATACGGCGTCCCCGGATACTTTTGATTTGAGCTGGACTTCAGTGGAAGCCGCTACCTGTCCCGTTGCGGAGAGGGAAGCGACCAGCGTGCCTTTCTGCGCCTCTGCGGTTACGAATCGTGCCGCCGCGGTAGTACCAAACATCCACTGATAGGAGAAATAACCGAGCGCAAGCAGAAGTACTGCGGCGCTACCGCTTGTGATTTTTCTTTTATGGACGAATTGAGTGAACGCATGGATCTTTTTTTGCATGGCGGATTCATTATCTTACTGCACTACTGCGCCGGTCGGAAAGCGCCTAAAGGCGCGGGAGCGTCAAATACGCGGATGAATTTGGCTTCAATCTGACCTTGGGTATTGGGAGAGCCGATGACGATCACGCGCTTGTCAAGCGCGAGATCCGCGCGGGTCGCCGCAGTACGGCCGCGGCGGATGGTTGTGGCATCGGAAATAAGCACGGATTGCTCGGTATCGGCGTTGTTTTTGACGATCATCGTCGCGCCATCAATCTTGAGGATGACGCCGAAAACTCCATGGCCGTTGAGGAAATCGCGGCCGTTGAAATCTTTGAACAATCCGCCGCGGGGACCCCCAAATATCCGGTGGTAATTCTCGCCCCACCGATACGAGAAACGCGCTTTGCGCTCGCCCAGCGCCTCGCCCGCCTTGAAAATAAAAAGAAGCGCGATAATCGCGGCAAGTGCGGTAAGCGCGGCCCTCAACCTCTTTGATTTTATGAATGCGGTGATGGTCATCATCGATACAAAATTAAGACCTAAATTGCAGTAGAAAGGTTATTATGCAGTAGGTCTTTAGTTGCTTGCGAGCCGATAGTTTGTAATTTTTTCAAAACTGGCCATTATCATGCGCAGGGACGCGATTGAAGCGAGGAATGTGGCGAGCGACGCGCCCATACTGATAATCGGGAGAGATTCAAGAATGGAAAACGCAAATTCTCTCCAGAGTGCGGCGATTACAAAAGAGTCGGTAGCGGCAAGCCATAAAAAATCACCCAACCCGGAGGATGCGATATCCGCGGAAAGCCCCCGATACGCGGGAATAAGTGCCGTAAGCGATCCTACGGCGATCACACCGAAAACAACGAGATTTCTCTTTGCCAATCGCAGGCGTCGTTCCTCAATCCTCATGCGAGTTAGAATGCGCTGTAAAAGCCCCTCCGGCGGTTCAAAACTCAAGGTGTCCATATAGTGAATAATACGCCTAATACACGCGCTTTGGTGCGTATTGAATGATGGGAGAACCAAACCCTCGTTATACTTATATATGTATATGGCGTGGGAGGAGTTTTCCCAATGCGGCGAGCGCGCGGCGGTTGCGGGATTTGACGGTGTGGAGCGGTTCACCCAGCCGCTCGGCAATGGCGCGGAAGGTGAGGTCATTGCCGTAGCGGAGCGCGAGTGTTGTGCGTTGCGCGGGCGACAATTTCTCCAGGAAATTTCTTACAAGATCGCCCGCTTCTCTGCGTTCCAGCGCCTCTGCGGCAAGCGGAGCGGAATTGGCAAGCGTCTCGAGTAGCCCGTTTTCTCCGGCGGCATTCTTGAATGCGGAAAACGGCACGGCGCGCTTTTTTTTCAGGAAATCAAGCGCGGTGTTTTTGGCGATTGCGAAAAGCCATGTTTTGAAATTCCTTTCCGGATCAAATCTTTTCAGGTGACGCCACGCTTTGACAAATGTTTCCTGCGTGATGTCCTCGGCGTCTTCGGCATTGCCCGCAAAGCGCGCGGCGAATCCATAGATCGTCTTGAAATAACGCGCGACCAAAACATCCAACGACTGCCGGTCGCCGTCCAAATACGCCGTGATGAGCTGTGAATCCGTACGGTTCATACCGCATTATAATAACACGGAAACCGAAGCATAGATTATGTGCTCGTCAATGAGAAGCGCATGAGGGTTGGGATAAGAGGAATATTGCGTCATAAAAACTTGGGGATTATATTTTTAGTTTCGGTTCAACACGTTTGAGCAGCATCGCGTTGGTTGCCACAATGATTGACGATGCCGACATGAGCAACGCCGCTATTTCCGGACGGAGTGTCCAGCCAAGAGAATTATAGAACACTCCGGCGGCAACAGGAATAGCAAGCACATTGTAGAAAGCCGCCCAGAAGAGATTTTGTTTCATTTTCCGCACGGTTGCTTTACTCAAACGAATCGCCGCGATAATGTCGTACGGATCGGATCGCATAAGCACGATATTGCCGGTCTCAATCGCGACATCCGTGCCGGCGCCGATGGCAATCCCGATATCGGCTCTTGCCAAAGCCGGCGCATCGTTGATCCCGTCTCCGACCATAGCGACAAACTTGCCCTCGTCCTGTAATTTTTTTACATATCCGGCTTTGTCTTCCGGCAGAACTTCCGCGAACACGCGGCCGATGCCAAGCTCCGCTCCAACCGCCTCCGCGATTTTTCTATTATCCCCGGTGATCATCACCGTCTCAATGCCGAGCCTACCCAACTCTATGACGGTCTTTTTGGATGTCTCGCGCACGGAATCAAAAATGCCGATGAGTCCGACTGCGATGTCGTCAATGGCGACAATACTCAATGTCTTCCCGCCTGCCAACAGTTTTTCTATTTCTTCTTGCATGCCTTCGGACGCAATGCCTCTGTCGCGAAGCAGGCGCTGCGTGCCGACAAGAACTTTCTTTCCGCCGACAATCGCTTCAAGCCCCAATCCGGAAATCGATCGGAAGTTTTCCGCTACAAGAACGGGGATGCCGCGCTTGCTCGCCTCGCTGATAATCGCCGCCGACAAGGGGTGGCTCGATTTTGTCTCAACGCTTGCGGCATATTGAAGGAGAGTTTCTTCCGGCATGGTTCCTATGGCGATGACATCCGTAACTTTGGGCTTCCCTTCCGTGAGCGTACCTGTTTTGTCAAGCACGATGGCGTTTATTTTCGATGCGCCTTCAAGCGTGGCCGCATCTTTGATGAGAATGTTGTGCTTCGCGCCAAGCCCCGTTCCCACCGCAACCGCCGTCGGAGTGGCAAGTCCGAGCGCATCGGGACAAGCGATCACAAGCGTTGAAATGGCAAAAGTAAGAGCAAGCGCGAATGCCGCGCCCGCGATCACATACCATCCCAAAAAGGCAAGTGCGCCGGATGCGATTGCAACCACGACGAGCCATGCCGCGGCTTTGTCCGCGATTCTCTGCCCGGGCGCTTTGGAGTTTTGCGCCGTCTCCACCATTTTAATAATAGAGGCAAGCACGGTATCGGCTCCGACTTTCGTGGCGCGAAACTGCACGGAACCGCCTTGATTGAGAGAGCCGCCGATTACCGTATCCCCGACTTTTTTTGAAACAGGAAGCGATTCGCCGGTCACCAGCGCCTCATCGATCGCGGTTTCGCCCTCAATCACTTCACCGTCCACGGGAACTTTGTCGCCTGGCTTCAAAACCACGATGTCGCCCCGCATCACTTCCGCGCTGGGGATCAAAATTTCTTTTCCGCCTGCCCCGATGGAAGCCGGCTTCCCGTCGGGGCCGCGCATGACCCGCGCCTGCGGCGGCACCAGGTCAAACAGCGCGCGAAGAGAATCCGAAGTCCCGCGCCGCGATTTCATTTCCATCCAATGCCCAAAAAGCACAAAGGTCACGAGAAGCGCGGCTGCTTCGTAAAATACCTCTCCGCCGTTGACAAGAGCGAGCGTGATACTGCCCGCATATGCCGCCAAGACTCCGGTCGCAACCAAGACCGCCATATTGAGCGTGCGCGCTTTGAGCGAGGAATAGGCGCCACTGATAAAAATGGAGCCGGACCAAAACACGACCGGCGTGGTCAGAAGAAAAAGAAGCAGGTTTACCGGGACCGGTGTCGGTAAATCCAATTTGAAAATATTCGTACCGACCGGAGAATACAGAAAAATGGGGATGGAAAGCAAGAGCGAGATAAAAAACCTGCGCCGCATATCCGCTTCCAACTGCTTTGCTATTTGCGGATCGACCGCGGCGGCCTCATGATCCATGTGCGACACTTTGGACATATCATGGCCGGCGTGAGAATCGGCTTTTTGGGGTATCATATCCATGCCGCATCCCGGACACTTGCCGGGCGCGTTTTTGACTGCCTCCGGATGCATCGGACAGGTGTACATCATGCTTGTATCATAACAGAAAATCATATGCCGCAAACCCGGCAGGGGACAAGGAAGCATCTTTACGATATCTCAAAAACTTTCTGTTTTGCGGTGGCGCCCGAGACGAGCCGCACGCGCGACCGCGCCATACCAAAATATGCCGCGATTGCGCCCACAATCGCGGCATTCGCCCTACCCTTTTCCGGCACCACAGACACCACCACCGCATACCGCCCCTCGCCGATTTTCTTTACATATCCCCTCTTCGCCCGCGTTTTAGCGATGACCATAATTTTCATATATTTCAATGACGGTGATGACAAAACTGATAAGAAATGGTACGACTATCTTATCATGAAAACAGAGAGGTTAAAAGTGTTTGTGGCGATGTCCGGGGGCGTGGATTCTTCGGTGGCGGCGGCTCTCTTGAAGGAGCGCGGTTTTGATGTGGTCGGGGTGCATATAAAAATGTGGAGCGACCCTTCCATTCCGTGCAATTTTAAAGAAGACCGCTATGACGCGATGGCGGCGGCGGAGAAAATCGGTATTCCGTTCCAGACATGGGATTTTACCGAGGAATACCGCACGGCAGTGGTGGAATATCTGATCCGTGAATATGCCGCCGGACGCACGCCCAATCCCGATGTGATGTGCAATCGCCATGTGAAGTTCGGCGCGTTCTTGCGCCGCGCGCGGGAGCTTGGCGCGGATTACATGGCAACCGGACATTATACGAGAATCAAGAATCTGGGATCAAGAATCAAGGTTCTGCAAGCCGCGGATAGAAATAAAGACCAATCATATTTTCTCTGGACGCTCACGCAGGAGCAGTTGGCGTATTGCCTGTTTCCGATCGGCGAATATACCAAGCCGGAAGTGCGGCAAATGGCGCGGCGGCTCGCCCTGCCGACCGCGGAGAAGAAGGACTCGCAGGGTATTTGCTTCATCGGCGAGATTGATCTGAACGCGTTTTTGAAAAAACACATTCCGGTGCGGCCCGGGCGCGTGCTCACATCGTCGGGAAAAGAAGTTGGCGGGCACGAGGGACTTGCGTTTTACACCATGGGCCAACGCGAGGGGCTCGGTATTGGCGGGGGAAGGATTCCGTATTATGTGGCGGCAAAGGATTTCCGGACGAATACGCTCGTGGTTGCCGAGGGGCCGTACGACGAGAAATTGTTTTCAAGTGAAATCGCCGTTTCCGATGTGCATTGGATCTCCGCCGTACCGCTCAAATTTCCTTTGAGATGCGAGATAAGAATCCGCTACCGCCAACCCCTGCAATCCTGCAAAATTGCGCGGATAGACGCGGATTTAAACGCGGATAAACGCCGCTTAAATCCGCGAGAATCCACGCTTCAATCCGCGAGAATCCGCGTAATCTTTAATGAGAATCAGCGCGCCGCGACACCGGGCCAATCGGCGGTATTTTATCGTGGCGAAGAAATGCTCGGCGGCGGGATTATGGTATGATTTTTCGGTCTTACTTTAAGATACTCTTTACTGACGATTAACTACACCCCTTATTCGTACGAATAAGGGGTGTAGTTATAATTTTTATAGGATGGTTGAGTTGTTCCCCGAATTAAGATAGTATTGATTTGTTATGGAATCTCATGTACTGCGGAAGAAATTTCTTGAGTTTTTTGCAAGCCGCGGACACGCGCCCGTCGCGTCGTCCTCGCTGATTCCGGACGACAAGTCAGTGCTCCTGACTACCGCGGGTATGCAGCAATTCAAGCCGTACCTGACCGGAATCGCGGATCCGGTAAATGACTTTGGCGGAAAAAACGTTTTTACCATTCAGAAGTGTTTCCGCACCGATGACATTGACGAGGTTGGCGATTTCTCGCACCTTACTTTCTTTGAAATGGTCGGCAATTTTTCTTTTGGCGGATATTTTAAGGAAACGGCCATTCCGTTGAGTTTTGAATTTTTGACTTCGCGCGAAGCCATGGGTATCCCGCCGCATAAAATTTTTGTGACAGCGTTTGAGGGAGATGATCAAGTGCCGCGCGACAATGAGGCGATCACGCTGTGGCAGAAGCAATTCAAAAAAACCGGCATGGATGCAAAGATAGGAGAGCGTATTTTTCTCTACGGAAGAAAGAAAAATTGGTGGGAAGCCGGACCGGGCCCCGCGGGTCCGGACGCGGAGATGTTTTATGATTCGGGCACGCCGCATGATCCGGCGTTCGGCCCATCCTGTCATCCCAACTGTGATTGCGGGAGATTCGTGGAAATAGGCAATGACGTATTCGTGCAATATAACAAAACGCAGGAAGGCGCTTACGAGCCGCTTACGCAAAAATCCATTGACAATGGTCGAGGTTTTGAACGACTTGTGATGGTGGCGCAGGGAAAGAAAAATATCTTTGAGACGGACTTATTCGCGCCGTTTATCGATATACTCCCCGATTCTTTAGACACACGCAAAAAGCGCATTATCGTAGATCATTTGCGAGGCAGTATATTTCTCATAACCGACGGTGTGCGGCCGTCCAACAAGGAAGCGGGATATGTGTTGCGGCGGCTCATGCGGCGCGTCATCGGATTTGCGTATGACGAAAATATGGGCGTGAGCCCAGAACGCTTATTGGAATTGATTGTCAAAAAATATAAAGAGTTCCCCGATTATCACAATCTCGACTTCACTCTCGTCAAAAATGTTTTTGACGATGAATATCAAAAAATGATAAAAATTCTTCCGACGGCGCGAAGAACATTTAAACAAGAAGTAGATAAAACAAAACGAGAGGGTAGGGCTTTCTTATCCCCAGTTTTTGTTTTCGGGAGTCATCAGAGCACGGGGGCGACGATTGATATCATGAAAGATTGGGCGGAAAAGGAGGATGTAAAAATTGACGAAAAAATGTTTGCAGAGGATATGGAGCGTCATAAGGAAATCTCCCGCGCTGGCTCCACGGCAAAATTCGGCGGGCACGGACTTTACTTAAAAACAGGAGAGGTTACGATCCGCGATGAATCGGAGGTGGAAAAAGTGACACGACTGCACACGGCGACTCATCTTTTGCATGCGGCACTCCGCGCGGTATTGGGGCCGGAGGTACGGCAGGACGGATCGGATATCACCGTGGAGCGCACGCGGTTTGACTTCAAGTTTCCGCGCAAGGTGATGCCTGAAGAGTTGCAGAAGATAGAACAATGGGTGAATGATGCGATAAAGCGCGATCTGAAAGTTGAGTGGGAAGAGATGGCGTATGAAGAGGGGATACAAAAAGGCGCGTTGGGATTTTTCCGCGAGAAATATCCGCCGCGCGTCAAAATATACACCATGACCGATCAGGCGACCGGACAAGTGCTCTCATGCGAATTTTGCGGAGGACCGCATGTCACTCATACTGCCGAAGTGGGGAAGTTCAAGATCGTCAAAGAAGAAGCATCGTCCGCAGGCATCCGCCGCATCCGCGCCGTTGTGGAGTGATGACGGGTATGAGAAGGTCGTTGTTGCTTTTTGATGGGGGGCTTGATATAAAGAAAAGAGTTCCTTGCCTCTACGAGTTTTTGAGTAGCGCATCTGTCTGTGAAGAAAGGAAAATGAATCGTGAGTCATCGCATTCGCAGTCGTCCGAAAGGAAGACAGGGACATGACGCATTATTTGTCACCTCGTCTTACAGAGATACGGCGCATTTTACCGAGGATGAACGGGGGAGAATCGCCGATGCAAAACGGTCAGAAATTCTGGATGTATTTGCATTGGTGGTGAAAGAAGTAATGCCTGCGCATATCCCCGCAGACATGGAGCGTTTTTATATCGGTTTTTTTAAAAAAGCCGTGCCGTATGAGTCATCAGTGCCGATACCGCAGTCATTTCGCGAACTGTTCGGCGATGCCATTCAGTTTTGGATTGCGGAAGGTATTGCCGCGGTCATTGATTCGGACGGATATTTGCGCACTTTTATACCGGCGGCATTGATTATTCCGCCACAACGCGAAGAAGCGGCACCCGTAAAATCTGACGGGGGTAAAGATGATGGGTGGCGCCGAGCGCGCCACGGCGCTTATACGGCGTACCCTAGCGCGTTCTCTATCTATTTGAATGATACGCCAAACAAAGCGTGTTTCGGTCGCGGTACGCTTCATTAACCGCAGTA
>CAYIQI010000001.1:0-23476 GCA_964365545.1 uncultured Candidatus Saccharibacteria bacterium | reverse complement strand
GGGTGTTGTGCGCCATAGTTTCTGCGTAGAAATATACTCCTTTTTCCAGTATACTTGTTGGTACAAGCCCTGTCCACTTACGCCGATATGAAAACAATTCTCATCCCCATTACGAGCGCTTTTGTCGTGCGTACATTTCTGCGCACGGATGCGCGCCGCATCCTGGAGGATGCCGGCGTCCGCATGGTTTTTCTCGCGCCGCCGGAAAAACTTGCGTACTACCGGAGCGAGTTCCCTTCGCCGCGGATGATTTTTGATGTCCTGCCGGCAGTGCGGGACGCGCGCGTCGAGCGTTTCTTCAATATACTGGAAACCGCGAGCGTCCATTCTTGCACTAGGGCCATGATGCAACATTGGGAACTGGCGCGGCAGAAAAGCCGTGTGGCGCGCGTCCGAGGCGTACCGTCTTTTCTTCTGCGGCGCCTCTGCTGGCATTTGGGAGCGTACGGATGGTGGCGCGGCCTGATACGCAGGTGCTATATTCTTTTCTCCGATGCCCGCGTTGCGGCGGTGTTTGACCGTTATGCGCCGGACGCGGTGTTCTGTCCGGTGATGATCGGCGCGGAATACGCGTTTGTGCGCGAGGCGGCTAGGCGCGGCATTGTGGCGGTAGGCATGATTCTTTCGTGGGATAATCTTTTCAGCAAAAATCTGATCCGAGTGCACCCTGATCGTTTGTTGGTGCATACTGATAGCATTGGCGACGCGGCGCGGTGCCTCGGTGATATGCCGGGTGGCAGGATACAATCCATCGGCGTTCCGCAGTATGATCGGTATTTCCGGCGGGAGCATACGGAGTCGCGGGCGGATTTCTTCAAGCGTATCGGCGCGGATCCGGCAAAAAAACTCATCCTCTACGCGTTCTCCGGCAAAGCGGGGCTTGACATTGAGGTTGAGATCGTCGATATTTTGCACGACGCGATAGTGAAAAAAGAAATCCATTCCGGCGCGCAGGTACTCATCCGCCCATATCCGCGGTATGATGCCGCCGAGGGGGAGGGCATGGAGGCGCTTCGCGGCCGCTACGGATTTTTGGTGGTGCCGCCGGTGGCGCATGCGGGCCGGGGGTCGGAGAGCTGGGAATTTGACGAGCACTCGCTCGCGTTTCTTGCAAGCACGCTCGCGCACGCGGATGTGGTGATTACGATGTACTCCACTTTTCTGATTGAGGCTGCGGTTTTTGACAAGCCCATTGTCGCCATTGCCTTCGACGGCAAGCGGACGCGCCGGTACTGGGATTCGGCAACGCGCTTTTTTGCGTGGGACCACCTCGCCACACTCCTGCCGCTGGGCGGGGTGCGGCTCGTCAGGAGCAGAGGCGAGATGACGGCGGCGATCAATGATTATTTGCAAAATCCCGGCCAAGACCGCGAGGGAAGGGAGAGAATTGTGGCCCAGCAATGCCAATACACGGACGGGCAGTCAGCGGCCCGCCTCGCGGCAGTCCTGCTGGAAGCTTTATCGCCATGAAAACTATTTTTATTTCGCTTTCGTCAACCGGCGCGTATCGCAATCTCTTCTTTTTTCCGCAGAGCGTTTTTGCGCAGCTTACAGAGCGCCTGCGCACCGATTCGCATATGCGCGCGGTGGTGATCATGCCCGCGCCGTTCCGCGACAAATATGCGCCGTTCCTTACGGCGAATGGCGGCCTGCAGGATCGGCTCATCGTGGAAATCGCGGTGGATGTCTCCGCAAAGAAGAATTTTCTCCAGCAGATGTTCTACTTTTTTTCTTCGTATCTTATCTTTACCGGCACGACCAAAATTATGGCGACCATGGGCGCGCGCCCGGACGAGCCGCCTGCCGGAGGCCGATGGTATCTGGCGCCGCTCAAGTCCGCGATTGCACGCACCCTTGGCAGGAGCGTATGGATAAAACGCACGTTGGTCCCGTGGCTCTGGCCGCTGTTTTTCACCGCGCGGCCGTTTGCCGCGCTGTTTGAAAAGTATCATCCGGACATGGTGTTTGCGCCGCATCTGTACGGATGGTTTGATACGATGCTCATTGGCGAGGCACGGCGCCGTGGCGTGCGGACGCTCGGCATGCCGGCAGGATGGGATCATCTGGACAAATTCTTTCTTCCCCTGCATGCGGACCGGCTCATTGTTCCGAGCGAGCAGGTGCGGCGCATGGCCATAGAGCATCAGGCGTATCTGCCCGAGCAGATTGCGGTTGTGGGATTTCCTTATTTTGATTTTATTGCGCGTAAAGAATATCTACGGCCGCGTGAGGAGGTGCTGGCGCAGCTCGGATTTGCTCCGGGTGCGCGGTATGTGCTGTACGTTTCCGGGAGCGCGTATTGCCCGGACGAGCCGGATATTATTGAGAAATTATTGGGGTGGGCCGATGCGGGGGCATTTGGGTGTGATCTTCGCGTGGTCGTGCGGCCGTATCAGGGTGGGAGAAAACAGGACAAGCAATTTGATATGCAGAAATTCAACCGATTTGAGGTGCACCCGCGTGCGGTATTTTATCGCCAGGAGTTTTGGGGAGACAGGGAGCGCACCGAATATTTTTTGAATATTCTGACGCACGCGGATGTGGTGATGGGGGTCTACACGACGATGCTGATCGAGGCGGCGGCGCTCGACCGGCCCCTTGTCGCGCCCGCATTTGATGGGTATCACCGGCGCCCATACAATCGCTCCATCAGGCGGTTTGAGGAGTTTGACCATTTCCGCGAAGTGCTCGCATCCGGCGCGGTCCGCACCGCGCGCAGTTTCAACGATTTGGAGAAAATTCTCCGCCGTTATCTGGATAATCCCGCGGCGGATGCCGCGGAGCGGCAAATACTCCGGGACCGCATCTGCTATCGGATCGACGGTAAGGCATCGGAAAGAATTCTTGCGGAGGTTTTTGCAGAGAGTAATCTTTTATAGTAAGGTGGAAAGATGATGATGTATAAAGAAGTGGATAAAAAAGAAAGACCCGTTGCCGCGGATCTTTATACGCGGGAATATTTTTTGGGCGACTGCGAAGGATACCGGCCATTCTTGGAACAAAAAGGACTCGTACTTTCCAACCGTCTGGAAAATTTTTATAAACGATTGGCGGTGAAACCGGATGATCGGGTGCTTGAGATTGCTTGCGGCAGAGGAGAGATTTGCAATCTCTTGGCATCGCGCGTCCGCTCGGTGGTCGGCACGGATTATGCCGTGTCAGCCATCGCGATCTGTCAGGAAGCCTACAGAGATTCAGGGCACAAAAATCTTCAGTTTGTAGTTGCAGATGCAAAGGCGCTGCCGTTTCCGGATAATTCTTTTGATCTAGTGTTCTGCTCCGAGTTTCTGGAGCATGTGCACGATTGGGAATTGCGCGAGGTCATGAAAGAAATTGTGCGGGTGCTTACGCCAAACGGACGTCTGATAGCCCAGACCGAACCGAACCGCGTGTATCGTTTTGTTTCGAGTGTCTGGTCCTTTCTGCCGCGCCTAATACAGTCTTTGCGCAAGGGCAGGAAGATTACTTTCCTCCTGGAGCGGCCTGCGGGACATATACAATTTCATGTCAATGAACAGACATATTGGTCGGTCAGACGACTCATCCAGCATTATTTTTATGAGTGGCGCGTGGAGACTTATGAAATGGTTTTGAATATGAATCTTATTTTGCGTTTTATTTTCAACGGGTATCCGTTGAATAGATTGCCCCTATTGAGGCGTTTGTTTGATAGGGAGATTTTTGCCTACGCGGCGCGTCCGAAAAAAGCGGGCTGACCCATGCGGTACTTTTCCTTATGGTAGGCGTTGGTCTCAATGAGGTACCCGAAGATCTATAAACAATATGAACTCAATATCTAAAAAAGTCAAGTTGTCAGGGAGGTGAGGGATGATATTATAAAATGATGTGTGGCATTGCTGGATTTGTAGGAAGGGGAAGCGAGGACGATGGGCGCCGTATGATCCTGTCTCTCAAGCATCGGGGTCCCGATCATCAGGGCGTAGGATTTTTTGGCGATGTGGCGCTGGCAAGCGCGCGTCTTGCCATTATTGATATATCTCCTGACGGTAATCAGCCTATGACGGACGAGAAGAGACGCGTTGCTTTAGTTTTTAACGGTGAGATTTATAATTTTCAGGAATTGCGTGATGAATTACTTGCTACGGGTAACTATCGCTTCCGGAGCAGGAGCGACACCGAAGTGATTCTCCGCGCATATCAGGAGTACGGGGAGCGATGCTTTGAAAAATTAAACGGGATGTTTGCTTTGGCATTGTATGATTTTGAAAAAAAACAGCTGATTCTCGCGCGCGATCGCATGGGGGAGAAGCCGTTGTATTACGGGGTGTTCGGCGAGACTTTGATTTTTGGCTCCGAACTCAAAGCTTTACTCGCGCATCCGCACGCGCGCCGCGTGATTGATCTTGGGGCGCTTGCCAGATATCTGGTCCATGATTATGTGCCGACGCCGCACAGTATTTTTTGCGGAATCCGGAAGTTGGAGCCCGGAAACTATCTGGTATGGGAAAAAGGAAAAGAAGAACGGCGCGTTAGTTTCTGGCCTCGTTTGGCGCCACCTGTATGCGCTATGCCTTTTGGCGCCGCATTATCGGGGCTTGAATCTCTGCTGGATGATGCGGTGCGGCTTCGTCTGATCGCTGATGTGCCGCTCGGCGTTTTTTTGAGCGGCGGCATTGATTCGGGCGCTGTTGCTTATTTTGCCCGCCGGCATATCCCCGCCGGAAGGATGAAAACATTTTCTATCGGTTTTGAGGATCCTACTTTTGATGAGACTGTATATGCCAGGGAAGTGGCGCAGTATCTGGGAAGTGATCATACCGAATATCGGATACAAGCAGCTGATATGCTGGGGGAGGCAACGCGTCTTCCGGATATCGCTGATGAGCCGCTTGCGGATAGCTCTCTTATTCCCATGGCGATCCTCTGCCGTCTTGCGAGGAAAGATGTGACGGTTACTTTGAGCGGGGATGGAGGGGATGAGCTTTTTGCGGGTTACCCGACATTTCGCGCCGATTCCGTAGCAAATTTTTATGCCCGTATGCCGCATTGGTTTCGCAAGAATATCATGCCAAAGTTGACAGGGCTTCTGCCGGTGAGCGATTCTTATATGAATTTTGGTTTTCGCGCACGGAAACTTTTTGACGGATTATCGGGAGACACGCGCTATCGGCATCATTTATGGCTCGGGAGTTTTGCCCCCCAGGAGCTTGGATTGCTTATGACTCCGGAGGCGGGTCGTGCCGCCGCGGCAGGACAGGAGGAGATTTTTGCAGCTCTTGACCGTCTCATGGATAATGCTCCGGGAGAAGATCCGGGCAACCGCCTCTTGTATCTCTACCAGAAAACATATCTTCTGGATCAGGTATTGGTAAAAGTGGATCGTGCAAGTATGGCGTATGCGCTGGAAGTGCGCAGTCCTTTTCTTGATCATCGGTTGGTTGAGTTTATGAATGATCTGCCGTATGGGTATAAATATCGCGGGCTTACTTTAAAATATATGCTGAAAAAACTCATGGCGGATAGACTTCCACGGCGTATCATTTCTCGCAAGAAAAAGGGTTTTGGCGCGCCGGTCAGCGGTTGGCTCAAAAAGGAACTGCGTCCTCTTGCAGAGGAGACGCTTTTGTCCGCGCGGGTGTCGCAGGACGGATTTCTCAATACGGGTTTTGTACGGAAACTTTTGGAGGATCATTTTGCATCGCGGGCGGATAACGGCAAGAAACTCTGGACGCTTTTACAATTTCAACTGTGGCGTGAGCGCTGGCTTCCCAAGTAGTATTGTTGCGTCATGTTATGTTATGGACAAGAGAAGAAGTTATATTTTTTATACCGTAGGAGCGTTGCTCACAGTCTGGATTTCTGTAGAGAGTATTTTTTTAATGGTGTATCGGGAAACATGGTTTGATGAGTTGGTCTATCTTTTCAAGGGCTATGCGGTGGTAACGGGAGTAGTTATGCCATTTCGTGATGTCCTGCTTGAGTATCCGCCGCTTGCGTTTTTTGTACACGGATTAGTGCAGGCGTTTTCCGGACCAAGTATTATGGCAGGACGCATCACCTCGGGTGTTTTTTTTGCGGTTCTACTCGCGCTGACATTTGTGATTGCGAAGCGTCTTGGCGGGAGATGGGCGGGTATTGGTGCGGTGGCGCTTGTGATGAGCCATGTTTTGCTTGTTGCCAATTATATTTCGGCAGTGCCGTATGCGCTCGCTATGGTTTGCCTGCTCGGAGCGTTTGCCATAGAGTTTTCTTCGTATGGGAGGAATACCAAGGTTTTTTGGGCGGCATTGTTTTTGGCGTGGATGATGCTGACTCGGATCAATATGCTTCCCGCAGTGATGATCTACGGGGCATATTTATTTTGGATACGGGCGCTTTCAAGGCATCATGTGATTTTTTGGAGTGTGTTTTTCTCTGCCCTGATATTCGGCTATATGCCGGTTATTCTGCCGGATCCTTTGCTTGCTATCAGTTCCACCTTGAATCCTTTTGCGCGCTTCGGGCCTTTTGCGGCGCTGCCGGCTTCTGCAAAAGTCGGCAGCGTAGAGGGAGAAAAATTTTTGGAAATCCTCGCGTCTTTCTTCCGTGAATATGCGGCGACGCTGGCGTTTTTTTTCGCGATGGTGCTTGCTATCGTAAGCGGTGGGCGGCGCGCGCTGAAAGATTTTTTGGCGCGCGAGCCGGAATTCGCGCTGGTTATCATCATGGCCGTGGGGCTTCTTGCGGCCCATTATTTTTATTGGCGGATTAGCGGTAGTATCCAGTATGCAAATTTTTTCATGCCGCTGGTGGCGCTTGCGGTGGTGGTCGGAGCTGGCCGCGTTGTCAAGGATCATCGGGTTGCTTCGGTTATGATTCTTGCGTTGATAGGGGTCAATCTCGTTGCCAATGCTTTTCCGAGCAGTATTATTTCCCGTCCGGACGAAGAGACTGATCTGCAGCGCATAAAACGGGGCGCTTTATTTCTTGCTTCGCACACAACGCCCCGCGATCGCATTATCGCTTTTGACAACTCTATATTCCATGTCTTTTCGGCCGGACGCCTTACCGAGCCCGCCCTAATGAATCGTGATTTTACCTATGTCGGCGCCGTCTCCGGGGATGTGGCGCGCCGTCTTCGTATGTATAATCCTGAAATTCTTCTGGCATGGCTTGCAGATGCGGATGTGGCGGTGGTGCATGAGGAGCGTTGGCCACAGACATTCCGCAGGCCGTTCTGGAAAGGGGAGTATTACGACAGTGAAAAAATTATTACGGATGTATCTTCGTATCTGGGACAGCATTACGACCTTGTCGGAAAAGCGCTTAATGTGTATCCTCGCAAGTATACCCAAGGCAATGACGGCGGCACACTCGTACTGTATCGTCGCAAGAAATGATTTTGGTTGCGAGAACGGGGTCAGCGGTATAGGATTATGATATGGGATACTTGAAATCAACAGGCGCAAAATTGAATATAGGGTGCGGCGCTTTCAAAAAGAAAGGGTATATCAATATGGATATTGATCCCGATCTTTTGCCTGATGTGGTGCACGATCTCAATAAGTTTCCCTATCCTTTTGATGATCATGCTTTTGAATTGGTAGAAGCGGATCATGTACTTGAGCATTTGGAAAGCCCTCTGCGTGTTATGAAAGAGATTCACCGTATTCTTAGACCGGGAGGCAGAGTGGCGGTTCGCGTGCCGCATTTCAGCCGCGGCTTTACCCATCCGGATCATAAGCGCGGTTTTGATCTTGGATTTCCGTATTATTTTAAGGCGGATTTTCAAGGAGGTTATATCGGCGTGGAGTATGCGTTGGAGCGGCAGACATTTCATTGGTTTGCTCAGCGGTATCTGAAAAAAACCGTTATGACGCCTCTGCTCTATGGGGTGGGTATTGCGGCGGGATCGGTTATTGATTTTTTTGCCCGACTCTCGCCGATTTTGTGCTCGCGCCTGTGGTGCTATTGGGTTGGTGGATTTGAAGAAATAGAATTTATTTTTGTGTCAAAAAAATGAAGCTCTTGTTTCCGTATGCGTTCTTTACGCGTTCTTCATATTATTGATCATCTCGGTACCGGTGGCGCCCAGCAGATCATAGATGATATTGTCCGTCATTCTCCTGACGGAGCATATGACTATACGGTGCTTTATTTTTTTGACCGCCATCGGTATAGGGCTGAACTTGAAGCGCGCGGGGTACGGGTGATGTGTTTTTGTTTTGGCGCTTATACCTATAGCAGAATACTTTTTTATATTTTTCATCCGTACAGTTACCTGCGACTTATAAGATTTTTGCGTTCAGAGCACTTTGATATTATTCATCTTCATCTCTTTTATGCTTTTATCGTAACATTGATCGGCGTGCGCTTGCAGAAGTTGTGGGGCAGGTCATTATCTGCGCGGATACTGTATACGATGCACGCGATGAAGAATCAGGTTCCGCGTTTTTTTATTTTTTTGAGAATACTCGGTCGTATTCCGGATGTGATAGTCGGGGATCTTCCGGCGATGGTTGAGGAGATGCGCGCCGTCCATGTTCCCGCCCGCAGATTTTTGGTGATTCATACCAGCACCGATTTCTCAGATTTTCCGGTGACTCATCCGCAAGAATTGAGGAGGGAATTAGGATTGTCCGCAGATGCGCGAATTCTGGTGAGTGTGGGCCGTCTCCACAAGCAAAAAGGATATCATTATTTTTTGGCGGCAATGCCAAAGGTTCTTGAGCAATTTCCGCGCGCCGTGGCGCTTATGGTGGGGGATGGCGAAGAAATGTCTGTTTTGCGGCATCTTACGCGCCGTCTGCGCCTGGGCGCTTCGGTGCGTTTTTTGGGGTTTCGTGCTGATACGGCGCGTTTTTACGATGCGGCGGATGTTTTGGTGCATCCGGCAACTGAAGAAGCGCTTGCCATCGTGGTACTGGATGCGATGGCGCGGGGGCGCGCCGTGATTGCCTGCGGGGCAGGCGCCATTGCATCAGTGGTGCGCGATGGGGAAACCGGATATTTGGTGGAGCGAAAGAATAGTGAAGCGCTTGCGGATGCCATCATCAATTGCCTTGAAAATAAATTTGTGTGTGATCAGATGGGTGAGCGTGCCAAACGCATAGTTGAAGAATGCTACCGCCTTGATCGCTTTGTCGCCGAGTATTATGCTCTCTATAGGGAGCTTGTTTCGCAAAAATGAAAGAACGAGTTTTAATCACCGGAGGAGCGGGGTTTATCGGATCTCATGCGGTTGACGCGCTGGCGGCAGCGGGTTTTTCTGTACGGGTGATGGATACTATGCGCCGTCGTACCTTGTTGCCATGGATGAATAAAAAAGCCGAATATTGTGATGGTGATGTGCGGAATAAAAAGGATTGGACAGCGGCATTGAAAAAAGTCACTTATGTCGCGCATCTTGCGGGATATCTTGATGATCATGAAGATTTCAGTATCTATACCACGGTCAATGTGGCGAGTATCGCGTTGTTGTATGAGGTGATCGCCGAGAAAAAATATCCGATAAAAAAGATTATTGCGGCATCTTCACAGACGGTTTACGGGGAGGGAAGATATCGGTGCGCACGACACGGTATCATATATCCGCCGCCGCGTCCCGAGGAGCAGTTGCGGCGCAAGGAGTGGGATGTTATCTGTCTGATTTGCGGTGAGCGGGCAGAGCCGCTCGCCGCCGAAGAATTTGATCCGCTCCAGCCCATGACTCCCTATGGTCTCTCCAAAAAAATGGCAGAAGAGAATCTTTTTTTCTTCGGCAGACGATTGGGGATTCCTTCTTCTGTTGCTCGCTTTACTATTGTGCAGGGCACGCATCAGGCGCGTAGGCCTTCTTCATCCGGCGCGCTACAGCAATTGGCAAGGCGTGCGCTTACGCGCGAGCCGCTGATTCTTTTTGAAGATGGTAAGCAGCTGCGCGATTTTGTGGATGTGCGTGATGTTGCATCAGCTCTTCTTGCTCTCCTTGCGTCTCCCGCGGCTGATTTTGAGGTGTTCAATGTGGGGAGTGGTGCCCCGACACTGATCTCTGATTTTGGCGCCATAGTGGCGCGTCTGGCGGGTGTTGAGTTTCGTCCCATGATTTCCGGCGTATACCGCGTGGGCGCTCCGCGCCATGCCATTGCAGATATCACCAAGATAAAAAAAATCGGGTGGCAGCCGCGATATTCATCCGAGGAAACGATTGCCGAGTATCTGGGATGGATCAAAAAGATGCCCTCTACTCTGAAAGTTTGAAACCATTACACATTATGCATAAAAAAATCGCGGCCGAAACCTATAGAGTTTTTTCCTCTCAACAGGGGAATGAGCATATTGCGTCGGAAAACGCGCTTGCCGGAGTCATAAAATATATTAAATATCGCAAGGCGGAAAGCGTTTTGGAAATAGGGAGTGGTATCGGAAGTATTGCTGATGCTATATCTCGCGCCATGAACACGGGTTTTTTGGATGGGGATAGTATGTATTATGGGACCGAGGTAAATGAATTTTGTACGCAAAAATTCAAAGAAAACATTACCCATAAGAATTTTTTCCTCTTCCGTGGGTTTGCCGGTATTCCTCGCGATAAGACTTTTGATTTTGTTATTATCGACGGAAAGGACACGGCATTGGATATGGTGTTGGGCAGGTTGCGTGACCACGGGATTGTTTTTATTGAGGGCCGCAGAAAGAGTCAGCTGAAACTAGTAATTGCCGGAACGAAAAGAAAATGTCTGGTCATCAATGAGATTTCTTTGCAAAGGAGGTCGTATGGACCGTTTCGCGATCGGCTGGATCATCTGGGAGGATTTCGGGCGTGTATTTTTGACCCACGCCCCGTTGACTATATTATTTTCGTGATAAGAAAAGTAATAACCGCATGCAAATTTAGGATATTCCAATTTAAGAAAATGATGAGCGGAAGGTAACTATCGGTAAGTCATTTATGGCATATGATTATAGTATTCCGTCGCAGGTCATGGAGATCGTGCGGCGTATGGCTGAAAAAGGGCATCGGCTTTCCGGCGTGTCGCAAGACCGGCTTGTCGATGACCGGTTTTACTGGCCGAAATTTGAAGATCACCTATGCCAGATTGAGCGTTATAGCGCTACAATAAACGGGAAAACCATTCTTGAGATCGGATGCGGCATCGGTGCGTTTTTGCTTTTTGTCTCAAAAAACAGAATGATTAAAAAAGCATGGGGTATTGAAACATCCGATACGGACGGCGCGTACGGCAAATCGCATGAGGCGGCGCGTCTTCTTATGGAAGCGAATCATGTTACTACAGTGGAGATTGCCGAAGGAGTTGGTGAGGCGCTTCCCTATGCTGACGCGAGCGCAGATATTGTTTTTTCTTCCAATGTGCTGGAGCATGTGCAGGATCCGCGGCGCGTGATGGATGAAGCGTGGCGCGTGTTGGCGCCCGGGGGGATCCTGCAGATAGCGGTTCCGAATTACGGATCGTGGTGGGAGGGGCACTATGGCATTGTGTGGCTGCCTTTTCTAAATAAATTTTTCGGGCAATGGTATCTGCGTCTGCTTGGTCGTGATCCGTCATTTCTCCTTGATTTGCAAATGATCCGTCCGAGTTTTTTTGCGCGTTGGGAATGTACCAAGGAGGATATCCAGCGCATGAGTATGGGAGAGGAGATCTTTGCGGAACGGCTGGAAAACTTTGATCCTGATTATGCAAATCTCGGGCGATTGAAGTCGCTACTACGCATAGTACGTTGGTTTGGCTTGCAGTCGGTGATGGCGTGGTGTTTGAATGCGTGTCGCATGTACACGCCTATTGTCTATACCGCAAGAAAGATGCGGTAAAAAATTTCGTGATGAAAAGATTTGGATTTTTGTTTTTTACCCAGCTTACGGTGAGTAGCACCGCCCTTTTTTTTGTTGTGCGCCGGCTCGGCGGTCTTGCGACCCTTGACGCATCATTCTTTGTGCCACCCGCGTTTTGGGTTGTTATATGTTTTGCCGCAGCTCTTCTCGCGCATGGCCTCGGCGTATGGCGATGGCAAATACTTGCCAACGCCGTGCTTTCGTCGCCCCGTCCGTTTTCGTTTTATCTCCGGTATTATCTCATCGGTCTTTTCTACGGGACATTTGTGCCCGGAGGACAGCTCGTGGGCGAGGGGGTGAAGATCGCGCGTATGATGCCCGATACCGCAGCGCGCTCGGCACTTATTTCATCTATTATGGCGGATCGGCTCATCGGGCTTGCGGCAAACGGCATACTCATGGTCTTTCTTTTTTTGGGTAGTTTCTCTATACGAGAGAGTCCTTTCAGTGAGTTTATTTTTTTTACGGGCGGCGCAATTATTCTTGGAATATGCACAGTATTAGTATTGCTGGCAGCACCGTTTTTTCGGGGCAGATTTTTTTTGAGCGTGGCGCAGGAGAGCATGCGTCATCTCTTGGGGAAAATGAATGCGCTCATGATATCTTTTATAGGAGCGTTTTTATTTCATATTGCGGCAGGACTTCTGTTGTATTTGATCGTGCGTGCATATGGCGCGCGGGTTGACTTTTTTTTCGTCATCTGGATTTATCTGGTTGCAAGTATTGCTTTGCTTCTGCCGGTGAGTTACGCCGGTTTTGGGATTCGCGAGGGCGTGCTGGTGTCTTTACTTGTTTTTAGCGGGGTATTCGCGGGGACCGCATTACTCGTATCTCTGTTCTTTTTTGTAGTGCAGGCGGTGTTTGCGCTTACTGGAGGCATCTACGAAATCAGAGAACTGCGTAATAGACTATAGCCGTACCCGTGTGCGCTTCCGCCGTTCTTTCTCCGGTATGTCATATGCGATAATAGTGAGATTACTTCCGTGTGGGTGCGTGAAGATAGCGTTTGATGGCAAGAAAAGATCGCGCCATTTTGCATAAAAGTCAAGTTTTATTGTCTGGCGGTGCTCGACCGCGTGTAGCGGTAGATCGTGATGCTATCTTGGTCGTATATTTTTTCAAATGATGTGAGGGCGGAAGTATCGGGCGCGAGCGCCTGCTCGCGCGGGCCGTAGTACAGATAGTCAAGCCGGTAGGGAAGAGGACGCTGCGGTTCTTTCAGAAAATTTGCATAATTTTGCATGATATTTTTTCGCATCTTATCTGACCATTTCGGCGGGCCATAACCCTTATTGGTAAAAATAGTTCCGGGGATCTGGGCGCGGTATTGATCGCCGAATAAATATCCGATTGCCGAGTGATCCTCGTCTTTTGGCGGGTAGGTCTCTTCGGTCGGGAAGTATGATCCGAAGGTGGTTGGATCCACGCCCCACAAGCGGTTGAGTAGCATAAAGCGTGTGAGCAATTCTTGATTTGAAGCGATGGTGTTGCTTGCTCCGGAGATAAAGAGTTTGTTGGCGGTGAAAAGTTGGATGCGGTCGTTGGTGATAGCGGAGATGGATCCGATGACTGATCCGGGCGGTGTATTACTATTGAGCCAGCGGTAGCTTACGTTTTCATTTGGAGCGATAGTCGCCGCCGCACGATTCTCTTCGTTGTTGGTAAATGCCCGGGCAGTTAAAAATCCTTTGGCGCAAAGTATCATGATGATTACGAGCGAAAGTATGCCGGTAAAGCGGAGGGGAGTAGTCGCTATTTTGCGTTTTGAAAAAATATATGCGCCTGCGAGCATCGTTATGCCGCCGACGATGCCAAGAGACATTATTCTGATAATTCCGTTTTGCGTCGTAATACTTTTTGCAACCAGAAAAAAAATGGCGAGCAATGCAGGGGGGAGGAGGTATTGAGTACGCCAAAGGCGCGGATGGTTTTTGAACAAAAGGAAGCCAAGATAAAGGAATGAGAGCGTAAGGATGAATTGCCGCGGTTTGATCCAGTGGTCGGGCTGGGGGTTGAAGCCGGTAATGATCTGGAAGTTATAGACAACAAATACCGGCAGAAGGATTCCCGCTAGGTAGGCGGCACGCGCCGGCGATTCGCGTCGGAGCAGGAGATACAGGATAAGAGCGAGTGTCGTGTGCTGGAGGTACGCAAACGCCGGTACGAGGTAGAGGAATAGCGCGTAGCTGTGTTCGGGGCCAAGGCGCGATACGATATCCGTGTAGGTCGGCAGATGCGTCAGGGTAAGAAAATTGATCCAGTACAAAGATGATACGGAAAGACCGACGGCGCTGATCTTTATAATCTTTTTGAAGTTTTCTTTATTTTTTTGCAGGAGGAAGAATATTGCTATGATACCGAGCGCTACAAAAAAATATACCGCGTAGTAAAAATAAACATAAAATAAGAGACCTGCGCTGATGCCGGCAAGCCATGGAGTCCATGGTTCTTCGCGTGTGAGCGAGCGCAGGAGAAGGTAGAGCGCCAGAAAGAAAAATGGCGTGGTGAGCAGGGGGTCTTCAAACCGGTCAAAATAGAGGCGCCCCGGTACGGAGAAAATCTGATTGAGGATATATGCCTGATAGTAGCGGGTGAGGAGCGGGAAGAAAAGAAACGCGCGCGTGGCGAAAAAACAGATACTTGCAAAGAGTGCCGCAAATGTTTTTTTCTGTGTAAGCTCGAGTCCCAAAAAATAGAGTAGAAAAAAACTTAACGCGGGAAAGATGATATCGCCTGCGATGAATCCTGCTTTTACCGATCCGAGTGCGCGCGAGAGATACCCCATGATGAGATGGGGGATGGGCGGCATGATGTAGGGAGCGTTGCGGTGCTCATAGAGATTGATGTCGCCGCTGACCACGCCGTCGCGGAAGACTGCGTTTACTTTGGCGGCCGTAAAATGGCGCTCGTCGAGATTGGTAAGGAAGGGAGAATAGTAAAATTCTTGCGTTGCTAGGCGTTTTTGAAAAATGAAATGCGGACTACTGTAGATGAGCGCAACAAAAATAATAAGGGCGATAATTCCTCCGTGGCGGCGAAGCATACCATGGATATTATAAATCAAGGGAAACATCTTCTTTGATATAGTCCGTGGGAGATGGCGCCTGATTACGCAGTGAGAGTCGATAGATGAGCTCGGCAATAAGTCCGAGCAGGAGAAATTGGATGCCGATAACGACAAAAGAAACGGCGAGAATCGGGAGGGGTGTTTGGATAAAGTAGGTGCCGGCAAAGAATTTGAGCCATATCATCCAGAGAAATGAAATAAGCGATGCGGCAAAAGAGAGAAATGCCGCGGCGCCGAAAAACTGCATGGGCTTGTTGTGGTAGTGTTCAAAAAAAGTGAATGCAAGGATGTCTCCTAGGGTATCAAAAATTCTCCGGATGCCGTAGTGGGAAATGCCGTGGCGTCGGGGTGAGAAGTGTACCGGAATCTCGGCGATTTTCACGCCGTGGCGTGCCAGATATGCGATGAGAAGCCGGTGCATATCGCCGGAGAAAGTTACACCGTCAAAGACTGATATGCGGTATGCTTTGAGGGTGCAGCCCGTATCATGCAGGGATAGGCCGCACAGGCGCGAGATCAGAGCATTGGCAAATCGCGAGGGGATGCGGCGCGTGAGCGGCGAATGGGACCAGCGATCGCGGCGCCATCCGGACACGACGTCATACCCTTCGGCGAGTTTTTTCAGGAGCAGGGGAATGTCTTCGGGATGATTTTCCAAATCCCCGTCCATGGTGACGATGATATCGCCTTGCGCGGATCGCACGCCGACGCCCAGCGCCACGGTCTGTCCGTAGTTGCGTTTGAGCCGTATGATGCGGCACGGAGCGCACGCGGCGAGGGCACTCGCAGTCGCATCCGTAGAGCCGTCGTCAATGTAGATGATTTCAAACGGCTGACCCATGGCGCCCAGCGTTGCGAGAAGCCGGCTATGGAGTTCGCGGACGGACGCCGCTTCATTATGCAGGGGAATGACAATAGAAAGTTTGGGGCGCATGCCCGTATTATATCATATGCCAATTCCATCGGCAAATTACCCGGCACGGATTAGAAGGCGAGGTGGTAGGAGGACAGATGACGCCTCCGATAGATCTCGGGTGGAAAGAAGTCCTGCGTGGCAATGGATCCGGAGAAAATCCTACTCGCCATGAGATATCACTTATTCATGCGTGCCGATTAACGGGGGAGTATATGGGGAGCGGGAGATTCTTCCCTATTGGTAATCTTCCCGCAAACATAGGATGCCTGCATCATCCGGCGTTGATCACCGAAGGCGTCAAGAGATTGAGTAGACGGTTAGACGGCCGTTTGTGAGAGCTGTGTTTTTAGTATCACGGCGCGCATTGCGCGCCGTGATTTCTTATGCTATGTATATAGATATGCACACCATTGTGGAGCGCGATGTTGAGGCGATTGCCGCCTCGCTTACAAAAGAAGAACTTAACCGATGCGAGGGCAGTAGATTTTTGATAAGCGGCGGTGCCGGGTTTCTCGGGTCATATCTACTCGCGAGCTTTGCCGTCCTGAATCGGAAGTATTTGGATAAACCCTGCAGGGTGGTGTCTTTGGATAATTATCTGACCGGGACTAAAACTGGCGTTGCGGCGCATATTCAGGATTCTCATATTTCATTTACACAGGGGGATGTGCGGACGCCCCTCCGTATTGACGGGCCTCTGGATTATATCGTACACGCCGCGGGCGTGGCATCCCCGGTGTATTATCAAAAGTTTCCGGTAGAGACCATAGAGTCCGCGTTCATCGGCGCGAAGAATCTTCTGGAATGCGCGCGCGAGAAACGCGTCAAAGGATTTTTGCTTTTGAGTTCAAGCGAGATCTATGGAGATCCGGATCCCAATTTTATTCCCACACCCGAGCATTACTACGGCAATGTTTCTTCTATCGGACCACGCGCCTGCTATGACGAATCAAAGCGACTTGCCGAGACCATTGCCATGGTTTATCATACTAAATATAAAGTGCCGATAAAAATCGTACGTCCCTTCAATGTCTACGGGCCCGGGATGCGACCGGATGATTATCGCGTGGTGCCGACTTTTGTGGTTCGCGCGCTGACCAAGGGGGTGTTGCCCGTACATGACAAGGGCAGTCAGACGCGGACATTTTGTTATGTGCAGGATGGCGTTACCGCGTTTCTCAAAGTGCTTTTGTCCGGGAAAGAAGGCGAGGTATATAATGTCGGTATTGACACGGGTGAGATTAATATGGCGGCTTTAGCTCATACGGTGGCGGGTCTTGCGGGAACGGGCGTGGCAGTGCAGTCGGTGCCGTATCCGGAAGCGTATCCTTCCAATGAGCCGCGCCGTCGCTGTCCAGATATTTCAAAAATAAAGCGGGATGTGGGTTTTGTTCCGGTCGTTGCGCTGGAAGATGGTCTTGCGCGTACTCTCGGATGGTTTCGTGACACGCTTCCTCCCGGCTATACTCTGGTATAAAGCGATCAATCAGGATTTTTCAATGAGCATGCATAAAAATTTTTTGCGCCGGTCATGGCAATATAAAAAAATGCGTGATAAAAAACCTCTTCGTATTTCGTATGCGCTTGCGGTATACGGAACTGAAGAACGCGCGGCAGTAGAAAAAGTCTTCAGTGATCCTTTGAAGATTGCGCCCGGGTATGCGGTGCGTGAATTTGAACGCAAGATCGCGCGCCTGTTCGGCAAGAAACACGGCGTGATGGTGAATTCCGGATCATCGGCAAATCTGCTTGCGGTGGAGGCGCTGGCTCTTCCCAAAGGCGCGGAAGTCATCACTCCCGCGCTCACTTTTGCCACCACCGTCGCCCCGCTTGTACAAAATGGGTTAACGCCGGTATTGGCGGATGTTGAAGCTGGCACATACCAGATTAATGTTGGAGAGGCGGCATCGCGCATCACTTCGCGTACAGAAGCGCTGATGATTCCTTCGCTCATAGGAAATCTACCGGATTTTGCGGGGCTTCGCGCTATCGCTCGCAAGCATCACCTTGCGTTTATTGAGGATTCCTGCGATACGCTGGGTGCGACATTTGCGGGCAAGCCCACCGGTTTTTATTCCGACATCTCCACCACGAGTTTTTATGCCTCGCATATTATTACGGCCGCAGGCGCCGGCGGCATGGCGTGTTTTCGCGATCCGCTCCTTGCGCGTCGCGCACTGGTTATGAGTAGTTGGGGAAGGGATTCTTCGCTCTTTGGGGTTCACGAGAAGAGCGAAGATATTGCCAAACGGTTTGCCGGAAAAATAGACGGGAAAACCTATGACGCAAAATATATTTTCAGCGAAGTGGGATATAATCTTCAGTCCAGCGAACTCAATGCCGCGTTTGCGCTCGTACAATTGAAGCGGCTTCGGATTTTTTCCGCGACGAGGAAAAAGAATTTCGCCGCGATCCACGCATTTTTTGGACGGTACGAAGATTTTTTTATCCTGCCTATGCAGCACGCGCTCGCGGATACGCCGTGGATGTCATTCCCCATCACCATCCGTCCGGGCGCGCCGTTTTCGCGCCGCGAGATTACGGAATATCTTGAGCGGGAGAATGTCCAGACGCGGCCGATTTTTACCGGCAATATTTTGTGCCAGCCCGGGTTTGTGCGCGTGCTGGAAAAGAAAAACGCCGATGGGCGTTTTCCGGTTGCGGATGTTATCATGGATAACGGATTTCTTATTGGTTGCCATCAGGGGATTGGACCGGATCATCTCAAGCGTCTTACCGCGGTACTCGGGGCTTTTTTGAATAAATACCGCAGCGCGGGCAGATAGATTATGAATACGCCGCGTCTTACGATCTGTTCGGTCTATCATTCTTTGAATAGCAAGACGCTTTTGGAGATGAACGAGGAGCTCACGCGCCGCCTCAATCCGGGCGCCTCGTGGACATGGCTTGCGTGCGACAATTCGCCCGAAACTGCAAGGATCCCGGTCGATCCCGCACGGTTTTCTGTGGTGCGCGGGATTGATCATCCGGTTCTTGAGCGTATTTTTGTGCCGCCCATTGATTCTACATATCATCATACACTCGGCCTTAACGCGTTACTTCCTCATAGCGGAACGCGCTGGGCGCTTTTTCTGGATCCTGATTTTTTCATTGTGCGGCCCGGATGGATAGGCGAGGTGCTTGATTACATGGAGGCGCGGGGACTCGCGGCAATGGGCGCCACATGGCACCCGGCATATTATGGGAAGATCCGTTACGCTCCGGCACAGTACTGCCTTTTTATAGATGGCGCGCAACTGCCGCATCGGGATCTTGATTTTACTCCCGGGTATTTGTCCCACGATATGTTCAGGGGTAAAAATCCGCACGGCACATTTCCGAAAAAAGGCACGCCGTTGCCGGCGCGCACGCTGATACAAAAAATTGCGCGCAACATTCTGAACCGCAGAGATATCGGCGTTTCGCGCGACGCCGGGTATGCAATATCCGCCGGATTACTCGCCGGGCGTCTCCCGTACGAATGTATCCCTTCGGTTTTTAAGCATCCGCGCCCTGGCCCCATGACGAGGATCATAGATAGGTTGCTGCCGGATCGATGGTCATATTTTCCAAAGAAGCTAGGATATTATGTCACCGAGGGCTTCCGTGAGGCAGGCGTTTTTGATTTTTATGCGATGGGTATGGAGGAGCATATGTGGAAGGGAGCGCCTTTCGCGACCCATATCCGTAATGTCTGGAAACGGAACGATATTACTAAAGAACTGGAAGTATTGCGCGAGCATCTGAAAGGATTTTGAGAAACTATCGGAAGTCATCACGCGTTCTATTCGTATAGCAGTGCCACAAAAAAAAACTTCTTTTGTGCGTTCGTTTATTCACGGGGAACTCCACCTCGGTTTTTGGAGTTTTGTCAAAAAGGGGACCGGGGCTCTAGACTCTTTTTTTATCCTGCGGTCGCTCACGCTGTATCAATTCGGCCTCTACCAGCTCCTGCTGTCTTTCTACGGCATCCTGTCGGATTTTTTCCATGATGTGTTCGGCGAAGTGGTGAGCAACGATCTTACCCGTTTCATCGGCGAAGGTAAGGAAGGTCATGCCAAACGACTTTTTTTTGAATACGCGCTGTTTCGTCTGATAATGGCCGGGGTTCCGTGCGCAGTGCTTTTTTTTGCCGCACCACTATTCTCTTTTCGATACGGAACGGAAGCGATCGCTTGGATACGGATACTTGCATTTCTTTTTATCGCGGACGCCGCAGTGGCGCTCACGATTATGCTCCTGAGTATTCGTCTTCAGTTTAAGGCGCTGGCACCGCGCGCCACACTCCAGAAATTCATCCAGTTTTTGACGCTCGCATTTTTTTACTTTTTTTCGCATCTCGGCATCCGGGAAGTTTTTCTCGCGCAGATCGCCGGGGCGGTCGGGGTCACCCTTTTTCTCGCGCCGGTCGCGTTGAGAAGTTTTTCACTATGGCGGCGCATAAAGGCGTATCCCTCGTTTCTTGGCATTCGTATGATCCGATCGTACGGTAAGTGGGAGATTCCAAGTTCTCTATTTGGTGATTTTACGGGAAAGATACGGCCATGGTTGATTAAGTTATTTTTGAGTACCGAGGCCGTAGGCGTATTCGCTGTTGCCAATACCTTTATTTCCGCAGTTAAGGATTTTGTGCCGACGCGTACTCTGGCCGTGCTCATTCCGCGCCGGATTCAAGATCCGGCGATGCTTGCGCGCTTTTATCGTCTTGGCACTAAATATTATGTCTGGTTTGGACTTCTGCTCTTTGCCGCCGCGGCGCTCGCGGTGCCCGTTGCCGTCCGCTTGCTGTTTCCACGATTTATCGTCTCATTGCCGCTTTTCTATGTGATGCTTGCGATTGTTCCGATGTTCGCGTTTGTAAAGCCAATGAGTTTTTTTCTGGTCGCGTTTCGGCGCCAGAAGTTTCTGTTTTGGCAGACCGTTGTCTATAACGCGTTTTGGTCCGTGTCGTTTCTTGTTTTGATTCCGACCGTCGGGATATTAGGCCTTGCCATGGTGGAGGTGCTGACCAATGCTATGAATATTACATTCCGCTACCGATACTTGAGGAAAGAAGGTCTGATCGGGCATTTTGATTTTTACTCGCTGGTACGCATTGAAGAAGAGGATAGGATTCATTTTCAGTCATTGGTGCGGCATTTACGTTTATCATTACGATCCGGCTGACGCTTGCTAAAAGTCGGGTGGGACTGGTAGAGTGGGCGGAGCGTTATACATATAACTATGGAGGATTTTGGGTCATCTACTATTGTTGTGTTAGGAGGGGCGGGGTTTATCGGCTCGCATTTTATCCGCCGCGTTTTACGCCGCCATCCGGACGCGCGAGTAATTAATTTTGATAAACTGACCTATTGCGGCAATCTGGAGAATCTCACTGATATTGAGCGTGATTCGCGCTATGTTTTTATGCGCGGCGATATTACTGACCGATCTGTGCTCGTGCGTGTCTTTCAGAAATACAACCCTCGTTTCGTGATTAATTTTGCGGCCGAGACCCATGTGGACCGAAGCATCTACGGAGTCGGCGAGGAGGTGATTTATACCAATGTCGTTGGCGTCGGCACGCTTCTTGATGTGATACGCAGCCGCGGCGATATAGAAAAATTCGTGCAGGTGTCTTCCGATGAAGTATATGGCGATTTGCCTTTGCATACCGCGGTGCGGTTTGACGAAAACTCGCCTCCGCGTCCCAACTCGCCGTATGCGGCAAGTAAGGCGGCAGGGGATTTGCTGTGCCGCGCGAATTTTCGTACGCACGGAACGCCGGTGGTGGTGACGCGCGCCACTAATAACTACGGCTCACATCAATATCCGGAAAAGCTCATACCGTTTTTTATTCTCCGTCTACTTGAAGGAAAGACGCTTCCGTTGTACGGCGATGGCAAGTATGTGCGCGATTGGTTACATGCCGAGGATCACTGTGCTGCCCTGGAGAAGATTTTGATACGCGGCACGCCGGGTGAGATTTATAATATCGGGGCGGAGAATGAGCAGAGCAATAGAAATATTGCCCTTGCAATACTTGCTCATTTTGGGGCGCCGCGCTCGCGTCTTGCATTTGTTGAGGATCGCCCAGGGCATGATCGGCGGTATGCCCTTGATACTTCAAAAATCAGAAAGAAATTGGGATGGCGACCGGTCGCGGTGTTTGAAAAAGAGATTGCGCGTACCATCCAATGGTATCGTGATAATGAGTCATGGATTGCCAATATCCTGAAACGAGTAAAAAAAATAAACCCCCACATCAAATGAACAGAGTAATCAAAAAATCTCTTGTTTCTCATGGCATGAAAGGAGTTATTCTCGCCGGCGGACTTGGCACGCGCCTGCGACCGTTGACGCAGATTACGAATAAGCATCTTCTGCCGGTATACGATAAGCCGATGATTTTGTATCCGTTGAAAACACTCACGGAATCGGGGATAGCCGAGATTATGATTATTTGCGGGAGAGAATACGCCAGTCACTTCATGAATTTTCTCGGCTCCGGCAGGCAGTACGGCGCTCGTCTTTCCTACGCCATACAGGATAAAAACGATGGTGGCATTGCCGATGCCCTGAGCTATGCCGAGGATTTTGCGGATCAGAGCAGTGTCGCAGTCATACTCGGAGACAATATCTTTGAAGATAATTTTACGGATGCGGTGAAGCGTTTTGCCGGCGGCAGTACGGGATTTTTCAAGAAAGTACGGGATCCGGAGCGTTTTGGCGTGCCAGTGTTTAATATCGCGGGGGGGCGCGTGATGAGGATAGAGGAAAAGCCCAAACGTCCGAAATCCCACTATGCGCAGGTCGGTTTTTATCTTTTTGACGCCGGAGTGTTTGATAGTATTCGTGGTCTCAAGCCCTCGGCGCGGGGACAGCTTGAGATTACGGATGCGGTGAATCATTACATCTCTCATAAGATTTTTCGGCACGCATTCGTAAAAGGATTTTGGGCTGATGTCGGGACATTTGATTCGCTGATGCGCGCGGCGCAGTGGCTGGAGAGAAAATCAAAAATAACATTTTGATGATCTCCATACACAACTTTTTGACGGCCATCAAAAGGTTGTGTATGGAGATCCGATACTATAAGATATGAAAAATAAAGATCTTAAAACATTTTACGATCGCGTATACGCGAAAGGCGAGTCGCATCACTATACCAAATTGCGCCTTGCCAAAAACGGCGTACTCGCGGCGGACCGGGCCGCGGCGCTTGCGGAGCTTGATTGGCGCGGCAAGTCCGTGTTGGATATCGGCTGCGGCACCGGCGAGACCGCGCATTTGGTCGCGCGGCGCGGAGCGGCGCGCGTGCTTGGCATTGATTATGCGCCGGGCGCGATTGCGGTTGCCGAGAAAAATTACCGCGCGCCAAACCTTTCTTTTGCCGTGCGCGATGTCAGAGATGTGCGGGGGAAGTTTGACGCGATTCTTTCTATGGGCACACTGGAGCACATTGACGATCCGTTGGGACTTTTGAAGAAATGCAAAAGTATGCTGCGTCCCGGCGGCTCGCTCATCATCACCTCTCCCAATTGGTCCAATCCGCGCGGCTACATACTCCTCACGCTTTTTTATCTTTTCCGCGCGAAGATTACGCTGGTTGATTTGCATTATTTTACGCCGGTGGAGTTTGCCGCATGGGCAAAGAAACTTGATATGGCATTAACATGGCGCACCGTGGATCAGGACTGGGCGCACGGCGAGAAACTCGTGGCTGATTTGAAGCGCCGTCTGC